>DATJEX010000032.1:0-9585 GCA_035496135.1 Bacteroidia bacterium | reverse complement strand
CACGCCGAGTTTTCCTCCGCCGGGAAGTGTGAGTTGTGTGAGCAATCCCCAGCCGTGATCTTTCACCGCGCTGCAGCGGACCTTTTTCTTTTTCATCTGAGCGACGAACGTGTTGATGTCATCCGTCATGAGATAAATTTCATGCAGGTTGTTTTTGGAATGCGGATGCACGGCAATTTCCGCCGGCGGCAATCCGAAGATGAGCCAGCCGTGGCCGACATCAACGTTGGTGAGTTGCAGAACATCTTTGAAGAATGCTTTGTCTGCTTCTGCTTTGGCAGAGTAGAGGATGAGGTGTGTGCCGGTGATCATGAGTTGATTTTTTTAAAGTGAAATTTTCTGATCAATCGCTGATCATCACTTTCTGTACGGCAACTACGTGCCCGTTCTCCGTTACGCGTACAATGTATAATCCGCAGGGAAGCTGATCGCGTGTGATCAGGATATCCTTTCCTTTCACCTGTGTCATCTGCTTAACTTCTTCTCCATAGGAATTGTAAATGGAAACAGAAGCGTTATGCAGATCCTCCTTCATTTGCAGCGTGGCCTGTGCAGCAAACGGATCGGGATAGATCGTCACCTGGTTTTTCTGCAATGGAATTTCATGCACTCCATTCACAAGCGGACAAACGACCATCGTATCAATGAGCGCTTCGGCATCAGAAATAATAAGATTGTCGGGAATGAAAACTGCTGAATCTACCTGCATCGTTACAGCTGTATTCAGAAAAGTCTTTGATGAAACGGCGAGCGGCCGGTTCACCTCTTCGCACGGAGCATGGCCCAGGCTGTCGGTCTTGATAAGAAAGA
Organism: Bacteroidia bacterium; assembly: GCA_035496135.1. Taxonomy (GTDB): domain Bacteria; phylum Bacteroidota; class Bacteroidia; order Palsa-965; family Palsa-965. The sequence continues at coordinate 8,775 of DATJEX010000032.1, read as the reverse complement.
TACTTCCGAATGTTCCAACAGCAACAGGATCATCTTTTCCGCTCAGGATAGCATAACCATTGTCAAAAGCCGGGACAGCACAATATCCGATACCGGTCTCATCTGTATAATTCCCGAAAGTGCGCTGCCAGGTTACGTTACCCGACACATCGGTTCTGATCAGGTAAAGCAGATCGGCGTCCAGCGCGGTGTCTTCAGAAGTTCCGCAAAGCACATAACCGCTTCCCTGGGTGCTGTTCAGTTTTTTCACGGTATATCCAGCCACTTCATCCACCTGGAAATTATTGTAGATCTTATTCCACAATAGATTTCCGTTATTGTCCATTTTCAGCAGGTATGGAAAATTCACATCACCATACCAGGAAGGATGCCCGACATGCCGTATCGGCCCGCAGAGCAGAAGATCTGTTCCGTCCGTTTCTATGTGCTGGTAATAATCAAAATGAGGAATGAGCGAATCGGAAACAGCAGTGCGCAGCGAACGGCTCCATTGCGGAACACCGTTGCTGTCAGTTCGCAGAACGAGAATGTTGGTATCACCGGCTGTAACAGCATAATCATTACCAAGCAGCGTGATATTTCCGGAAGCATCCACCTGCAGATCATTACCTCCTGAATAACGTGAATTCACGCAGTAGTCTTTCGACCAGAGCAGGTTTCCATTGCTGTCGGTACAGATGATATAAGCCTTGTTGAGCGACTGCGGATCGGAGACGCAACCGGTGATCACGAAATTTCCATTGGACATTTCCTTCACCGAAGTTGCGCTGTAATAATATCCCATCGAAAGGCTGTCCGTTGCCGGCTTGAAAACTTTTTCCCAGATCACGTTTCCCAGGTTGTCGGTCCTGATGAGGAGTGTTCTGAATTTCATGATGGCCGGATCAAGAACGAAATTGCTGTCGACGATCATTCCTGTAACGATGAATCCGTTGTCTGGTGTTTCTTTCACCGAGGTGGAGGACATCAGGTAGTCATGAATGAAGAATTGTTTTTTCCAGAGAAGCGCGCCGTTGCTTTCTGTTTTGAAAAGGGCCGCCGGGCATGTATAGCCATTACCATATGTGGAGGAACCGCCTGCGACAATAAAGCCCGAGTCGCTGGATTGGATTATATCGCCTGCTCCTAAATGCAAAACGGAGTCGCCGTAAATATTCTCAAAAGTGGTTTGCGCTTTCACCGAGGTGAATAAAAAGCAAAGGGCAAAGAATATTTTTCCCTGTGAACGGAAAAAGCCTGATGTTGAATTAAGCTGCCGAAGGAAATAGTTCATGCTGGTTATGCAACCAACAAGTTACGTCAATTTTATGTTTGTTCACGCCGGATGAGGATCGCGGAGACCGATGGCGAACGGCGGCATGAATTCATCCGGTCACAACTTTTTCAGAAAATGATAACCGCGTTTGAAGAATCCTTCGCGTTCATAGAAGACATGAGCCTTTTCATTTTCAAGATACGCGTCGAGCATCAGGTGTTTGCAATTATTTTTCCGCGCTATCTCTTCGATGTGATCCACGAGGATCTTTCCCAGCCCTTGCGAACGGTGCGCAGAATCAACCACCACATTATCCAGTTCCAGGTATTTTCCCGAATACAATTTCGTGCCGAGCCAATAGCCGGAAAGCGCGACACATTTTTCACTTTCAAAAATTCCGAGCATGTGATAATCGTGCTGCAGCATGTCGTCGAGCATTCCGGAAAGCGATTCGTACGTGAGTTCTTTCGTCAGTTGTTTCAGTAACGGAAGCTGCGCGAGAATTTCTGCTTTGGAAGTGATGTGTTTTATTTCCATGTTTCAAAAATAGAAATTAGGAACACAGAAACCCGGATGAAGATCAGTATCGTCCCCATCCGGGGTGCCGGGAGGAATTTCAACCACGCCTCCGACAACTCCATGGCATGGTGCAGGCATATTATTTGTTGCTCTGTAAGCTTTCATTTTTTTGCTCCTTTCTGTTTTTAATGTTGTTCATCGTTTTATCCTTCTTTTACTTCTCCTGTATAAAAGAAGGATGATCGCCACCACATGCATGATGTGGGTGTAGGTAATGAATAGTTCCATTTGATGCTCCTTTCTTTTGATGACTCACCGGTTGTGCGTGACCTATGATGAATTGGTTTTGTTTTTGATCAATGCGATGAACAAAGCCACCAGCATGATGATATTAATGATCATGTGACCTCCTTTCTGATTTTCGGAATGATGCGTTGAATTTTATTGTCATACCGAGTAGTCCTGAGCCTGTCGAAGGGTGTATCGAGGTATGACAATAAAAAAGCCCGGTCGACGAACCGGGCTCTGATGGGAAGAAGTATTGCTACAACGTCACACTACCGCACGATTGTGTTCGCTTTCCGCAGAGACGGAAATTTGTCGTTTGTATGGTGTGAGTCGTTTTCATTTTATTTTTTGAATGGGGACAAATGTAAATGAAAGAAACAACGCAAAGCAAATTTTCTGAAAAATATTTTTTTTGCTACTGGAGCCTGAAGTTGATCGGCTGCGTGCATTGAACGCGAACAGGCTTGCCATTCATTCTTCCGGGTTTCCAGTTCGGCATCTGGCTGATCACGCGCAGCGCTTCTTTATCGAGCATCGGGTTCGTTCCTTTTACCACTTGCACATTCGTGATCGATCCGTCCTTTTCTACAACGAAGCGGATCCAGACTTTTCCCTGGATCCCCTCGTCTATCGCAGCCACGGGATATTTCACATTCTTATTGATGTATTTTGAAAGTTCAGTTGATCCACCGGGAAACTCGGGCATCACTTCGGCGTAGGTATAAATCATCTTTTCATCCTGTATATCAATCGAAGCACTATCAGGTGGTGGTGCCGGATTGAGTGCATCGCAAGTAACGTCTGTAAATGGAGCGAACCAGGGACGGAGGAGTGAATCGTAGAGCGGAGATCCGGCGCCTAAAGGTTTCCCTTTCTGATCGTAAGCTACACCAAGTGAATCTACTTTTCCTTTTGTGCAATGCGCGATGAACATTCTTTTGCCATTCGGGTAGTAGACGGAATAATTTCCATTCGCCAGCGATTCGTGATACTGTTCCCGCGCACTTACTTTTCCATTCGGGAAATAATAGGTCCACGTTGAATCGGCCACATTTGCGATCTTCAATCCGCTTGACATTTTATTTCCGGCTGTATCCAGGTTCACGACCATCACTTTTTTCAGTTCAGGATTCAACGTTCGTGTGATCACCTGTACTTTTCCGTTTTTAGAAATGAGGTACGTACTGTCAGCGATCTGTTCGGGATTTGAAACAACGGAAGGATGAATGCTGTACCAGGATCGCAAAACCTGCCCACCTGAATAAGTATGCTCCCATAATCCTGTTTTCATTCCCATGGAGTAATTCCCTTTTTCACTTTCCCTGGAGAAAACATTGTTGCTATAAGAATATGGCCCATCAAGTGTGTCATTCTTCCAGTGTTGAACGGTCATTACCGCCAGCCGCGTAAATTCGCGTTGTTCACCATTCTTTATTCCATTGGTGAAATCACAATACGAGAAATCGGCGCTGTCACGATCCCCTTCATTCACATTGTTCCAGCAGCGGCCTTCCTTTTTTCCATTCTTGTAATAATCGACGGACAGAGTATTTCCATTGTCGTAAAACATTTTGTGAAAGGTCATCTGACCATTGTCCCAATTATAGACTACGCACATTTTTCCGTTCGGATAATAACCGACCTCTTCTCCATCAAGTGAATCATTCTTGTAATTCACAAATGAACGGATGCTCGCATCTTCATTATAATTGATCCACTTCCCGTTCTTTTTTCCCATGGTGTACATTCCCGTTTCAGACAGATTTCCTTTCGGATCATAAAAGGCATAATCACCATCCTTCATTCCACTGGCATAATTCACATAACTTTTCAAAGGACCTTTTGCCCTTGTCATAGAATAGTAAGTGATCCACTTTCCTGTCCGGTAATGATTCTTCAGTTTCCCTTCCTCTGTGCAACCATTCACCACTTCCGAATATTTTCCATTCTTCTTGTCATAATATTTCTGTCCGTGCAGTGATGCATGCGGAAGAAAAATAATTGTGAGGAAGAAGAGAATGCGGATACGTTTCATGGAGAAAAAAAGAGCCGTCCTCTCGAACGGCTCATATATAAAAGTTTGCCTGAGATTACTTTACCAGCATCTGACGTGCATAATACACCTGGTCGCTGCACCCTACGATCGTATACGTTCCGCTGGTCAATACCGGATCAGGATCTGTGCATTCAAGCGGATTGCCCTGGTTCGCTACTTCCACTTTTGAATAATACTGATCGCCTGCCGCATCAAGCACAACAACGAGCAGCGATTTATCATTCGACGCCTGTGCGTTCTCATCGACTTCAACCGGTGAAACCGGCGTCATGTTCTCATCATATTTCACCGGAACAATATTCGAATAGGAAACAGTTCCATCAGCAGCAGTGATCTTCAAACGATAATAGGAAAGTCCCTGGTAAGGCTGAAAATCAGTTTCCATCAATTGTGTGTTCACGCTCGAGCCCTGTACATTTCCGAAATCAGTGAACTCCGAACCGTTCTTCGATTTCTCGAGTGAATAGGTCGTGGCGTTCACCGTTGCAGGATCCCAGGAAAGGAGAACCTGTTTTCCGCGCGCAATCGCGTTGAAAGAAGTGAGCGAGATCTGTGAGCCGGACTGATCCTGCGCAAAAGCAGAACCGATCATAAGAGCCGACAAAGAGAGGGAGAGCAGTAGGCGCATCGTGTGATGTTTTTTGAGCTTAACAAATTTAATGATCCACTTTTCCTGTGCAACTTTTGGCCATTTCACTTGTCAACAGGAGCTATTGAATATCAACACTTTCGACGAACACCTGAATTTTGAAGACGAAATCGTCAACTATGTGATGGGAATTCCCCGAAAAGGACGCCTAAATTTGAACGAATGCCGAAAATCCTCTGTTTTGCCTTGCTGTTATTTGCGGGGAATCTCGCGGCTCAACGGCAAATTCTGGAAGAAGCGAGTGCGAGAAAATACATTATCACCCATCACATCTCTTCAGTAAAGACCACGCAGCGAATTGTTCATCCCGATGGAGCTTCGAACGACACCACGGATTTTGAAAGGGAATACGATAAGGATTACGACATCAATTATTACGATTCCGCCGGATTTCTGAAGAGAAATCTTCACGTAGATGGCGGCCGTGATTTTATTACGACATTTTATTACGACACGAATGGACTTCTCGTCACGGATACAAACATGTGCGCCGAATGTCCGACCATGTATGTGGAGCAATACACGTATGATGCGGAGGGAAGATTGAAAAAATATACAAAAGTGTCGCACGATTCAGCATGGAGGGCGCTCATGCTCAAAGATGAACCGGATGCAAAATTCGGTTGCGTGGATGAGATCGTGAATTATTCTTACAAAGGAAATAATGTGAAGGTGGAAACGGACGCATGCGGAGAGAAGAATCATTATTCCTACAGGGAAAATTACAATGACACGGGTGCTTACGTTTCAAGAGACATGCTGACGGTTTTCGGTTTATCGAATAAAGGTTCCACCTGTTTCTATGATGATCAGCAACGGTTGACGCGAATGGAATTGTATGACAAGGATGGAATATGCTGGTACCAGATCTGTTTATTCTACAACGCGAAAGGACTGCCCGATCACACGCAATCGATAAACGGAAAGGCAGGAACGCCGCAGTCCATATCTGAAGAATATTACCAGTACACTTTTTCCCAATGAAGTTTTATTCTAATGATCTTTGAGCGTTGTCTTCCATCACTGAACTGAAAAAACTCGTCGATCTTCTTTCCATTGAGAAGGATGAGGATCATAAGCAATACATCGCTCAATTCGAACGCTGCAGCATTACCGAGCGCAGGAAGAATGGTGTGACGTGGTATCCACTGAAAATTAATGCCGAAGAAGTCGGTCCGGGCGATACACTCATCATTGAATTCGAACGCACGCAGGGTGTGAATGAACTGCACCAGTTCGGCGGCGGAAAAGTGATCGAACTTTTTTCCAATTGCGGTGATCCCGGATGTGAAGCATGGAAATTGCCGGGCACGATCAAGAATGTTTTCGGCAATCGCATGCGTGTTTCCTTCAACACCGATGAAATGCCGGGTTGGACCGAACGCGGCAAAATCGGATTGAATTTATTGTTTGATGAGAACAGTTATTGTGAAATGCTCTTCGCTCTGGGAAAAGTGATAGAGGCGGAAAAAGGAAACCTGTTCCGTTTGCGCGAAGTGTTGTACGGCGAACGTGAACCTTCCTTCGAGAGAATTGACACGAAACTTTCGTTCGGCTCGCTGAATGATTCACAGAATGAAGCGGTGCGAAAAATTGTTGCGGCGGAAGATGTCGCGCTGGTGCATGGCCCTCCGGGAACAGGAAAGACAACCACTTTCATCGAAGCGATCCGTCATACCGTGATGCATGAGAAACAAGTGCTCGTGTGCAGTCCGAGTAATGTGGCGGTGGATCTGCTCACTGAAAAATTAGTCCAGCAGGGCGTGAATGTGCTGCGTTTGGGAAATCCGGCGAGAGTTTCGGAAGAAGTGATGAACAATACGCTCGATGTGCGGATGATGAATCACGCGTCGTATGGGGAATTGAAAGAATACCGCAAACGTGCCGAAGAATATTTCGCGATGGCGAAAAAATACAAACGTAATTTCGGCCCGAGCGAACGTGAACAGCGCAATCTTCTTTTCCAGGAAGCACGTGCGTTATTGAAAGATGCGGGCACACTCGAAGATTATATTCAGTGGGAACAATTCGACAAAGCGCAGGTGATCGCGTGCACGCCCGTTGTTTCTTCCGGGAGAATGATGCGCGACAGAAAGTTTCGCACTGTTTTCATTGACGAAGCAGGCCAGGCGCTCGAGCCCATGTGCTGGATCCCGATCACGCGCGCGGAACGCGTCATCTTCGCGGGCGACCATTTGCAATTGCCTCCGACGGTGAAATCCAAAAAAGCGGAGGACGGAGGATTGCGTTACACATTATTTGAACGCGTGATCAAACATCATCCGTCTGTTTCCACTTTACTTCGTACGCAATACCGGATGAATGAGAAGATCATGAATTTCTCCAATGAAATGTTCTACGAAGGAAAACTTATTGCGCATGAAAGTGTGAAAGACGGTGTGCTGAGCTTCGATCCCGAAGATGTATTGCTGAACAAACCGGTCGACTTCATTGACACTGCCGGATGCGGTTACCATGAAGAACAGAATCCCGAAACGCTGAGTATTTCAAACCGTGAAGAAGCAGAAATGCTTTTGAAATATCTTGAAATGGTTCTTGCACAATATGATTCGCGGAATGGAAAACATCTGCGCATCGGCATTATCGCCCCCTATCGCCAGCAAACAGAATTACTGGAAAATTTACTTTCCGAAGAAGAGTTTTTCAAAAATTCCCCGCACCGGTTTTCTGTCCGCACCGTCGACGGATTCCAGGGACAGGAACGCGACATTATTTGTATCAGTCTGACGAGAAGCAATGACAATGGGGAGATCGGATTTCTCTCCGACACGCGCCGCATGAACGTAGCACTCACCCGCGCGAAGAAAAAATTAATTGTAGTTGGAGACAGTGCGACGCTGGCGAATCATTCGTTCTACAAGAAATTCCTGGAGTATGTTGAGAAGATCGAAGCTTATAAGAGTGCGTGGGAATTGCTTTAGTACGAACTACGAAATGGGCGAATATGCGAATTACATATCCGCGAAGAATACGAAGCACGAAGAAACAATAGCTATTGGCGTATTTCGTGAATTCGTAGTTGGCGTATTCGCCCATTTCGTAGTTCGTACTAAAGCAAAAACAAAAAGGGTCAACTCACCCCTCTACCTTCACTCCGAAATCCTTCTTCACTTTCTCGGTGTTCATATAAAACAACAATCCTCCATAGACAATGAACAGAAGCCAGTGTGAACGGAGAGAAGCGATCGCCGAGGTCATCACACCTTTATCTGAACCGGCATTCGCAACGGCCAATCCGAGGAAGAACGCCGCGCCAAGTCCAAGCCACAGGATTATTTTCAGTGTGATTCTCCCCCAATTCTTATGCATCATGAGACCGATCAAGGGAATGATCATGATCGCGTTGATCCACAGCGTCCAAATATATTGATGCGGTGTGTCGGTACGCGAGATCAATTTGTAATCTCCCCACGTGCCGAGCGCAGTGAAGAGAATAACGATGATGGAGATAATATGGCCAGAGCGCATTTCCTGATTGAAATATCATAGCCCACCGATTAATCGGTGGGCTATGATGAACAAGGTTTAGAATTTACTGTTTGACGAATTTCACTGTCTTTACCGAACCATCCGCGTTTTTCAAAGACAGGAAATAAATTCCGTTGTCGAGTGAACTCGTGATGATCTCAGTGTGTGTTCCGGAAATGTGCGAACTGAACATCGTTTGTCCGAGTGTGTTGATGATCTGCACATCAGCTCCTGCATTATTCGCAAGATCGATCGAGAGATGATCATTCGCAGGATTAGGATAAACACGGAATCCATTTGCATTCAATTCCTGGATCCCATCGAGTGAAACGTCGTAATGCGTACGGATGTAAACGCTTCCTTCCGACTCACCGGTTGGAGATCCGTTATCAGTTGCCTGGCCTGTCACAGTGTACAATCCGGGTGGAATATTCCGCGCGATGAATGTGCAGTTGTAGGATTTATACGTGTTCGTCAATGCGATCGGTGAATAATAAAAATGTCCGGCAGGTGCATTCG
>DATJEX010000031.1:0-29941 GCA_035496135.1 Bacteroidia bacterium | reverse complement strand
TGACGGCTAAAGATTTTTCGACGGACCAGGAAGTACGCTGGTGTCCGGGTTGTGGAGATTATTCCATTCTTGCTCAGGTGCAAAAAGTAATGCCAACACTTGGCATTCCACGCGAAAATATTGTGATCATTTCTGGAATCGGATGCAGCAGCCGGTTTCCCTATTATATGAACACGTATGGCATGCATTCAATTCACGGAAGAGCAACCGCCGTTGCTTCAGGATTGAAGGCATCAAGACCTGAATTGAGTGTATGGATCGTCACTGGGGATGGAGATGGGTTAAGCATCGGGGGTAATCACACCATTCATTTGTTGCGCAGGAATTTTGATGTGAATATTCTTCTTTTCAATAATGAGATCTATGGTTTGACGAAGGGACAATATTCACCCGCATCTCCCGAAGGACAGATCACCAAATCTTCACCGATGGGATCGATCGATCATCCGTTCAATCCACTGGCGTTGTGCATGGGCGCATCCGGAACATTCATCGCGCGCACCATGGACCGCGATCCGGTACATCTTCGTTCGATGCTGCAGCGTACGAATGCACACAAAGGAACTTCGCTGCTCGAGATCTACCAGAATTGTAATGTCTTCAACGACGGCGCATTCGAGATCTTCACCGAAAAAGGAACGAAGAAACTGGAAACGCTTTTCCTTGAGCAGGGAAAACCACTGATCTACGCCGACGGAAAGAAAGGCATCGCACTCAACGGTCACACGCCGCGCATTGTCGATCTTGAAAATAATTCAGCGAACGATCTCTGGATACACGATGAAAAAGATCCGGGAAAAGCGGCGTTGCTCGTGCGTTTCTTTGATGATCCGAAAAAAGAAGGGCATCTTCCGCGTCCGTTCGGGGTTTTCTACGAAGAAGACAGAGCGCGTTACGAAGAACTTGCAGCAGCACAGGTTGCAGAAGCGAAGAAACAAAAAGGAGAAGGTGATCTGGATAAACTGATCGGTGGAAAAAACACCTGGGTAGTTAATAGTTAATGGCTAATCGTTAATAGTGCGCACTGTCCTGCACACCGAAATCAGCTATTAGCTATTAACTGAAAAGGTAATTGTTGATGTAATCACGAATACGTTGCGCGTTGTTCTTCGCGAAATCCTTGTACTGTTCGTGAATGTAATAGTGATACATGCTCACGAAGACGTAGCAATCGAGATAACCGGCATCTTTCATTTTTCTCGCGAATGCCATCTGCGGAAAATCCGTCTCGTCACTTTCCTGTGATTTTTTCAGCATGAATTCCCAGCTGAACGTTTCCATGTATTTCTGATCGCTGCCATCCGCTGCTTTCTTGAGTATTCCGTTATCATCGCAATAATCGATCACGCGGTCCTTCGCTTCACGGTAGTACTGCCATGGTGTTGCGGTCATCGGATCCTGCACCATGTTCATCGCGTTCGGATACGTCCAGCGTTCCTGCCAGTGCCGATCGAATTTCTTGTCGAGCTTGTCCGCAATTTTCTGAAGCGTATTGAAAAAATTCACGTCGGGATAAATGAGAATTCCGTCGATGCAGGTATTCTTCGCATCGTCATACTGTTTCAGTTGCATGTAGGTGTCGGCGAGTGAACGGTACGTGATGGATTTTTTCGGTTCGATGCGGATACAGCGCTGGAACCACGGCACAGCTTTGTCGTATTCTTCATTCTTGTAATACGCCAGTGCGATGGAATACGCCGCGCTGAAATAATTGCTGTCCACCTCCAGCGCTTTCTTGTATTCACGGATCGCCGCGTTCCAGTTCTGTGTATTGTATTGTTCATCGCCGGCGTCGTACGATTCTTTCGCTTTATCATCGACAGCTGTATCCACACTTGGTGTGACGAGATAGCGATCGAGCAGGTTGGACGCGAGCTCCTGGTCTTCGGCATACATCGTCGCCTGCACACAGGCAAAAAGCATTTCCACTTTGTAACTGTTGAGTTTGGAATCGTCCACTTTGATGTCGGTCTTACCCGCTTTGTACTGCTTCACGATGTCATTGTACAAACGCGTGTATTCCGCGTCATACCGATCGCTTTCATAGATGATCCGGAAATTCCAGAGGTCGGAATTGAAAACATTCTTCGATTGCACCGCGACCAGTGTCGAGATCGCTTTGTCGTATTTCCCTTTCGCGTAAAGGCCTTTTGATTTTTCAACGGCTTTCGCGTCGGCAGTGGAGAGCTGCGCGAATGAATTTCCGGAAATAAAAAGTGTGATCAAAAAAATGATCACACTTCTGAGCGAAGAATTTTTCATAGAAACTTATTTTCCCCTTGGGGAGAATTATTTTTTATTGGCGGGTAAGCGTTGCGGTGCAGGTATCGATCACACTTCCATTGTTCATGTAGTACGTGAGATTGATGGAATTCGCACCGGTCTTTGTTCCGCTTCCGTGCAATTGCTGGCTGCTGAACGTTTGTGTATTGATGGTGACCGCACTTCCGCTGATGTCAGCAGTCGCTTTATTTCCAGCACCGACATTGTAAAAATTATCGATCAGGACCTGCGCAGTGTTCGTCGTCGATTTGGCGATCGAAACGGTGAACGTACTGTTCCCGATCTGTGTGCTGTGTTCATTCACGGTCCAGTTGGCAACAAAAACATCGCGTGCATCGGCAGGCGTCGGTTCATCTTCCGGTGAACAGGAAGAAAATACAGGCACGAACGCGATTCCAGCGATTGCGAGATGGACTAATCGGATGCGGAGATTTTTGAGCTTTTTCATGTTTAACAAATATGGAGCATTTTCCTCTTATTGACAAATGAAATGCCAGAAGTGCCGCCCCGGACGGCTTTCCCTCAATTGACTGATTCTCAGTCCAAAAATAGTGCGGTAAAAGCTCAGCGATTGCGCTCCAGCATCTTCTCATGAACCTCTTCGTCGTAATGCACGAAAATATTCAGCCAGATGTTTCGCGATAAACGGAAAAGCAGCGGGTAAGTGAGCACATAAATACTGAGAATGGTAATGAGAAGTGTTTTGAAATCGGCATTAAATCCGAAGTAAAGGATCCCGGCCGGAATGAAGGTGAAAATAATGCCGAGTGCATAACTCACATACATCGCTCCATAGTAAAAACCGGTTTCCGGAACATAACTCTGTCCGCAACAGGAGCAACGCTCGTGCATTTTCCCAAGCTGTTTCAGTTTGTAAGGATTTGATTCCGGATAAAGATCCCCAAGATTACATTTGGGGCATTTGGAAGAAAAAACACTATACAACGGACCCGTCATAAGTTTGAAAATTGTACCGTAAAGTTACGCCGGGATGAAGGAGGAAGGAAGAAGGAAAATGGATTTTTTACTGATATTGATCATACCTTTCTCCATCTTCCTTCTTCCATCATCCTTACTCCTACCGGTGTCTTCCTCCGGCATGCCTTCCACCACCCGCCTGTCTGCCTGTTGCATGTCCGCTCGAAGGTTGTCGCGGATTGTACGTTCTTGCATTCTGATGCGCAGCAATGTTTCGGTGAACCGCAGCCGCGTGACGCTGATGTGCCGCGTAACACGCATGCGCTCTCATCACGCGATGCTCATGCACACAGTGGTAGTACGGGTGATGATACGCGATCACGCGCGGATGATAAACCGCCCACACCACGGGATGCCACGGATGCCAGTAAGCAGGATGCGCGCGATAATGCCATGGCGAAACCCAAACGACATAATTCGGAGCATAGATGAATTGCACACAAGGCCAGATCCAGACGTTGAACACCACAACACTTTTGAATCCGGGCCCGAATTTTCCGACATCGGTTCCTGAAGAATTATCCGCTGTCGGTTCTACGATGTAATCCTTCCCATATAATTCTTCATCACCCACCATCTGCAGATCGGCAGATTCATTTCCATTCTTCTCCACTTCGATCACCGCCACGTCCTGTGTCGCGGTATCACTTACCGCAACCTGCAATTGAATCGCGTGTGCATCGCCGGACATATTATCCACCACCTGGATGTAATCTACATCTCCGTCTTCGTCCAGGTCGAGATTGTTCACGTTGTTCGTTTCATCGTTGATCCTTTTTTCAAAATCCTCGAGTGAAGAAGAAGCTTTGAAAAGATCAAGCGCTGCGTAGAGATCGAAATTGTCGCCGGGAAGACCGGTGCTGTCAGCAGATGCCGTTTGCGCGGAGAGTCTTGCTCCGGCGAGGGCGACGAATATGGAAAGAATGAAATATTTCATGGTTATGGTTTTTGATTAATTCTATTCTTTGACTTGACCAAAGCTGAAATGGTTTAATCCAAAATTATACCATTCATCAAAACAAACCACCCGATATTCTATGTTCCAAGCTCTATGCTCTCTGTTCTAATTCGTACATTTCGATCAACAAACCCAATTAGCTATGAAAAAAATCATATTTGTTTTCGGGCTAACCCCATTCCTTCTTTCCGCACAACCAACTTCCTTCTCACCACGAGGAATCGGCGGAGGCGGTGCTTTATTTTCCCCGAGCATCAATCCCGCGAACAACAATGAATATTATATCGCGTGCGACATGTCGGAATTATTCCACACGACAGATTTTGGCCTGAATTATTCGCAGGCAGATTTCACACAGTTCCAGGCGGGGCATAATTCAAAAGTGTGTTACACTTCCACCGCGAATCTTCTTTATTCCATCGCTTACGTGAATGATATTGCCACACCGGTGAAGTCAACAGACAATGGTGTGACGTGGAATATTCTTGCGGGAAATCCGGATCCGAACTCCGATGCGTGGACGATAGATGTGGATTACAACAATGCAAGTCACATCGTGCTGTCTCAATACGACCAGGTTTATTTTTCCTCCAATGGCGGAACAACCTTCACTTCCATTCATACGTGTCTGAATAGCGGAGCGGGAAATGTTGTTGGCGGTGTTTTCTTCGAGGGAAATAATATTTACGTTGGAACGAATGACGGCGTTCTTGTTTCAACGAATGGCGGCGGAACATGGAACACGGCGAATATCACCGGCCTTCCTGCCAATGAGAATATCTGGAGTTTCACCGCGGCGAAAGTCGGAAACGTCACAAGATTTTTCTGTCTCACAGCCGATGTCGCTGATATTTATGTCGGCGTGCAGGGAAGCGATTACTGGGGATTCTACCGCAACGTTTACAAATGCGATTATGGCGTGAACAACTGGACAGCTGCATCAACGGGCATTACATTGAACACCGATTTTCCGATGTTCATCAAAATGGCGGGCAATGACATCAACACCGTTTACGTTGCCGGAAGTAATTCGAATGGCGAACCGAACATCATGAAGACGACAAATGCCGGTGGAAACTGGTCGCACACGTTCAACACAGCGAACAATCAGAATATCATCACCGGCTGGAGCGGACAGGGCGGCGATCGCGGATGGAGTTATGGTGAATGTCCTTTTGGTTTTGATGTCGCGGCGAATAATGCGAATGAAGTGATCTTCGGTGATTTTGGTTTCGCGCACAAAACAAATGATGGCGGGACAACGTGGCAACAAGCGTATGTCGACCCGAATGATCAGCATCCGGCGAACGCTACGACTCCGCCGAATCAAATGTATTCCAGCATAGGATTGGAAAATACAACCTGCTGGCAGGTTCATTTCATTGATGCGAATAATGTTTGGTCGTGTTATTCCGATATCAAAGGCATCAGAAGTACGGATGGTGGAAATCAATGGTCGTTCAATTACACGGGGCAGAATGCAAATTCATCTTACAGAATTGCGCAGGGCGGAAACGGAACTTTGTATCTCGCCACTTCCGGAATTCACGATATGTACCAGAGCACGCGTTTGCAGGACGCACAATTGGATGCATCGGATGCGAATGGAAAATTGCTTTACTCCACCGACAACGGCCAAACATGGAACACACTTCATTCATTCGGCCATCCTGTTTTCTGGATCGAACTTGATCCGAACGATCCGAATCGCGCTTATGCGAGTGTGATCCATTACAACGGAGGATCTGGTGTCGGTGGAGTTTATCGCTGTGATGATCTGAATAATCTTGCCGGATCAACATGGACATTGCTGCCTAATCCACCACGTACAGAAAAACATCCGGCATCGCTGACAGTATTGAATGATGGAACACTCGTCGCTTCGTATTCCGGAAGAAGAAATTCTGCCGGCACATTCACGGCGAGTTCGGGCGTTTTCACTTACAATCCGACTTCGAATTCATGGACCGATGTTTCCGACATGGGAATGTATTACTGGACCAAAGATGTGGTGATCGATCCGAATGATGCGACGCAGAACACCTGGTACGCCGGTGTCTTTTCCGGCTGGGGCGGACCACCGAATGGTTTGGGCGGATTATACAAAACCACCAATCGCGGAATGAGCTGGACAAAACTCACAGGTACCACACTGGATCGCGTTACTTCGTGCACGTTCAATCCGCAGAATGCAGATCAACTCTACGTCACCACAGAAGTACAGGGCTTATGGATGAGCAACAACATCAACAATCCTTCACCGACTTTTTCATTGGTAACAAGTTATCCGTTCCGTCAACCCGAACGGGTTTTCTTCAATCCTTTCGTCACCGGGGAAATGTGGGTGTCGAGTTTTGGGAATGGAATGAAAGTGGGATCTGTGCTGTCGACTGGAATTCCTGAATTCTCCATGTACGAAATGAGTAGCTATCCGAATCCTGCATCGGACGAAATCACTATTTCTACAATTGATAATGGAACCTTGTTCATCTACAATTCTATTGGAGAAATTGTGGCGCAGCAGCAAATCATTAAAGGAGAAAATAAAATTGACGTGAATACTCTTGCCGAGGGAATGTACATCCTGAAAATTGGAGAGCAAACAGCAAGGATCATTATTTCCCGTTAGAATTTCGCCACAGATTACGCAGATTTTCACAGATTGATCCATGAAAATCCGTGAAATCATTGGCATCTTTGCATTCCAGATGAAAATTTACACCCCGCTGTTTTTATTTACCATCATCATCGGAATTTCCTGCGCGCATGTGAAGCCCACGGCCGTGTACGAGAACGCGCGCCTGAAGAAGGATGTCATTCTTTACAACAACGGAAAAATTCTGCTGGTCCACAAAAAAGCAGAGCATGATTTCGAATTCGCCACCGGGCATTTTAATTTCGAAGATTCTGCTTTGTATTTCCGCAACGAGATCACGCCCACTCAATTCTCTTTCAAAATGAATGAAGAGAATGATCCTTCGAATAAACAATTTTCTTTCAAGGTCGCATTCGATCTTCCGGGCGGTTCCGCACAATCGTTCGGGAAAATGGAATTCTATTTCATCGTCAACGATAGTTTCCAGTTGAATCTCACGATCGATTCGGCGAAGTCGGGAATGATCTATGGTGTTTCGGATACGCGCATCACGCACGTGCGCGGCGTACAACTTTTCGAGACGAATTCCTGTTTCAGTTCGCAGCGCTATCTCGTGAAAGATTCATCGAGCAACCAGGTCGTCGTGCGTTTTCATTACATGCCCGATCTTGGCAATTACAAGAATTACATCTGGGGATCGATCCGCACCGGAATTCTTTCTCCATCCGGCGACTCACTCTTGTTGAACATGTCATCATGCGGAACGATCTCGGCGAGAACCGACACGCTGATCAAAATGCAGAATCTGAAACCGTACAAAAAGTGGCCGGTGAAAATTCTGCCGGAAAGTGTGCGGAAGGATTTTCTCTACCAAGGTAACTAACGGGTGAATTAAGACATTAACACAGTTTAAGAGGCAGCCGCTCTATAATGTCTTCTCGATAATTTACATTGCAATATGAAATTTCTCATCAAGAGTCTTTTCCTCCTTGCATTCTTCGGCTCCGCCTTAAGCGGTCTTGCTCAAATTCCAGATTCATTGATTGATAAGAAAACAAAACATGTTATCAAAAAGGTTGCAAAACGCATGGATCATTATTCCGCGTTGAAATCATCAATAACAATTGTAGCAAATCGCACTGATGGCACTGTCGACACTTCCAATCTAGACGTTTTTATTAAGGCCAATAAATACAAGATGATTTGGCACCGGAAAGGAATAATAGATGAATATTATGACGATGGAGTTACAAATGCATATTATAGCTCCAAGAGAAATGAAGTTGAATTAGATAGTTCTAACAATCTGATCAGTGATGATTCTACTTTTTCACCGGTAACATTCTTCAAGATATGCAAGAAGGGTTTCAGATATACATTTGCAGGGCAAGATACATCTAATGGAAAAGTCGTTGAAAGGATTGACTTGACTCCTCTTCTAAACAGAAGTAAAAAATACGCATTGGTATCCTTCTATATTGATAAAAAATCGAACTGCATTTCCAAAATATGTGTCCATTTTATTAGCGGCTATCAAGTCACATACTTTATCGATTCATTTTGGCCAAACGAAGAAATTCCGGATGATACTTTTCTCTTTAATCAAAGTCAACATCCCGGAGTAAAGACCGGTTGTTGATTCTCTCCTTTCACATTCACATTCACTTTCCCATGTGTTTTGAATTAAGACATTAACACAGTTTAAGAGCTGTTCTCGCTTCTTCATTTGCGTTTGTTGTACATTTTCCAAAAAAAACAAACCATGAAATATCTCCTGCTCCTTCCTACCGCCGCTCTTCTTCTTTCTTCCTGTTCTCACCGCGAAATTAAAGTGGAAGAAAAGCAACGCACCATCACTGTCAGCGGTTCATCCGACGCGACACTCACTCCCGATGAAGTGACCCTCACGATCAACATCGGTGAATATTACAAGGAACAATTCGATCCGAATGTGAAACCGAAAGATTACAAGACGCTCGTGAAACTCGATGACATTCAGAAACCGATCATGGAGTTGCTCAAACAGAATGACGTGGCCGACAGTTGTATCCAGTTCAGCATGATCAATACGTCATGGAGCTGGTATGCGAGCGATTATTACGGATACGATTACACCACGGCCGATAAAAAACCGGTGCATCTCGAGAAAACACTCAGCGTGCGCATGAAAGATTTTGACAAAGCCGTTGCCATTGTTCAATCGATAGATACAAAAGGTGTAACGTACATGTCGCTCGGCGATTTCAAATCTTCGAAAGAACAATCGATGCGCCAGCAACTGAAGATCGAAGCGCTGAAGAATGCAAAAACAAAAGCGACGAACATGCTCGCTGCGATCGACGAAGAACTCGGCGATGTGATCACGATCGTGGAGAAGGATGATAATAATTCCTATTGGAGCTGGCAGCCTTCGCAATCCACGCTGAGTAACACGACGGCTGCTTATAGCAGCGATGTGGCACCGGCAGGTTCACCGCAGGATATTAAAATGCGTTATGAAGTGGAGGCGGAATTTGAGATTGAGTAAGTGAGGAGAATGGAGGGAGGAGATCGGAGTGCTTTTCAAACAAAAGTCAATTCTTTGATCGGCGCTCCGATTTCGTCCGGTTTTCTACCGCAGTGAATTCATTAATCCACTCAACATTTTCGAAAGCTCTACAAGCCTTTTACGCGAATCGGCTTCCTGTTCTTCATTGATATATTGCCTGCGACGTGCAAGTGTGGTGCAGACCACACATTCCCTGGCAGATCTTCTCGAAATTCTGAGAAAGTTGACGTACTCATTTGTTGTCCCGCTTTCTCCTTCACCGATATTCAAAGAAATTGAATTCGACGCCCGCCTAAACTGGCTTGTGAGCGAATAGATTTCATGTTTGGGAAATTTTTCTGAGAGCGCATAAACAAAATCAACGTAGTCGAGCGACTTCTGATAAACCTTTAAATCTTCAAATCTGAATTTTTCCATAGAGCATACATATTGGATATTATTATTAAAAGCCGGCAAATGTAAAAATATTCCTGAAAAACCAAATAAATTCTCCTCCCTCCTCCTTCCATTCTCCAAAACTGACTTTAGGAAAAACAAAAAACCATCAAATGAAATCTAAAGTCTGGAATGGCTGTCCTAAAATAATATCAGCATCCGCCTGCAACCAATTCTTCAGCACCGTCGCATACACCTGGCGGAAATCCACTTTGAATTTCAGATCGCCATTGTCGAGATCAGAAAGATCGGGCGCTTCATTCAACAATCCTTTTTTCAGAAGTGATCCACCAGCGAACATCATCACATTCGCTGTGCCGTGATCTGTTCCTTTACTCGCATTCTGTTTCACGCGTCTTCCGAATTCAGAGAAGGTCATCACCAAGGTATCATTCCACATTCCTGCTCCTTTGAGATCAGTTGCGAATGCTTTCAGTGAATCGGCATATACTTTCAGTTGTTTATTCTGGTGATCTTTCTGCGCGGCGTGTGTATCGAATCCCGGAAGCGAAACATAATAGATCGGCGTTTCACAGTCGGCGAGGATCAGTTCCGCAATGAGTTTCATGTGATTTCCGAATGCGTGTTGCGGATAAATGGCCGTTGATTTTTTCTTGAACAGATGTTCTTTCAGGTAACCGGCACTCTGATTCACTTCGGCCAGTGATTTGTGCAGGTATTCCACGTTGTGATGATCATCATCATGCGCGCTCCATTCCGTCGCAATTCCCTGCAGTAACGGATCACTGAGAATCGTTTCCAGCCGCGCAGGTTTCTGCATCGCGATGCCGTGAATTTTTTCGCCCTTCAGCGCGAGTGAAAGATTGTCATCGATCTCCAATGCAAAATGCGGTTTCACATTCGTCGGGTCGCACGTCGCATCGAGCCATCTTCCTACCCAGCCCGAAGCGAGGAACTTATCCTCATCTGATGCAGTTTGCCAGATATCCATCGAACGGAAATGCGAGCGATTCGGATTCGGATAACCAACGGAATTCAGAAGCGCGGCATGTCCGTCATTATGCAGATCAGCCAATCCCTGAAGTGCACTGTTGAACGCCATGTGTTGATCAATTTTAATGATCTCCGTATCCATCAATCCCAGACCGGGTCGTGCTGAATGATACAGATCATCAGCGAATGGAACGATCGTGTTCAGTCCGTCATTCCCACCGGAAAATTGAATCACCACCAATCGTTTTCCATTTGTCGTTCCCAACGCGAGACGATTCACGAGTTGATTGGCGAACTTGTTATTCCCGCGGAGAAAATTCGGCAACAGGAACGAGGTCGAAACAAGCCCGGCGAGTTTGAGAAAATCTTTTCTTGAATAATTAGCCATAATATCTGTTTTAATCCCTCATAGCCCACCGATTAATCGGTGGGCTATGAAGATGTATTAAACAATTTGAAATTCGGGTGTCTGCATCACGGCGGCGATGGTGGTGATGATCTTCCGCTCGCGTGTCGATGTGTCAATGTTTTTTGTGATCAAAGCGCGATCGATCCTGTCGTCGGGTGACTGGATGAAAAATCTGATTATTTCTTCTGTCAGCGATGCATCGTCAAATTTTTCGAAATACTTCACGATGTTTCCCCAGTCGCTTTTCACTTTCACTTTTTCATCCTTCGCGACTTTTCCTGTATCCGTCGCTTCGAACGCGGGACGTTTGTTCAGCCTCGCCGTTCCTTCGTCGATCATCGCTTTCGGCAGATGCATGCGCTGTACGAGCGAAGTGGAATTGATCCAGTAACGTCCGCCTTTCCATCCAGCCACGTTCGGCGGAATGAATAATGTTTGCCCGAGCAATTCCTGGAAAGCGAGCATCTGCTGATCTTCCACTTCCACTTTGCACAAACGTTTCATCCGCACGATCAGTTCGACGGGTGTGCAGATGAGGCAACCGATGTTCACGTCGTCGTAAAACCAGTCCGAAGTGAAAATGTAATACATCAGGTCCTTGATGTCGTACTTCGAAGCGCGGAAACGTTCCGAGAGTTCATCAACGCGTTCTTCATCGGGCTCGTGATTCACGAACCATTTATAAATTTTCCTGCAGATGAAAATGGACATCTGGTTTTTTGCCAGCAGCATATTGATCACATCTTCCCCACCAAAATTTCCTGTCTCGCCGAAAATGGTTTTATCTCCGTCGTCGTGAACTTTCGCATTGAATTCAAATTCGCCCGTCTTTGCGATCGTCCAGCCGGTGAACGCGCGTGCCGCCTGCTTGATATCATCTTCGGTGTAGCCATTTCCTTCTCCGAGCGTGAAGAGTTCCATCACTTCCCTCGCGAAATTCTCATTGGGCGCGTCCTTTTTATTCTCATGATTGTTCAGCCAGAGGATCATTGCCGGATCTTTCGAGATCGCGTGAAGCATCTCGCCGAAATTCCCGAGTGCGTATTTGCGCAGCGTGTTGTGCTGTACCTGCATGAGCCATCCGAAATTTCCTGAAGTCGCGAAATGATTATGCCAGAACATGATCATCTTCTCGAGTAAGATCGCGTGCGCCACTTCCATCCGGTCTATCCATGCGAGGTTCAGCGTTTCCTTGTCCTTCTGCGATTTGAGAATGAGCGCGACTGCTTTGATCGGCGCGACTTCCCCTTTATCATTCGTGGCAGGCCGTTTCAGGATATCGAGGTCCTGGATGTTCATCGCATCCGCAAAGATCTTGTCGGTGACTTTGTCGAGCGACATGCCATCATAGCGTTCCATCAATTCCGGTGTCGGCCCGAAACCCGTGCGGTGAAGGAGATGCTGCAATTTTTTCTGATCGGTGCTCATAGCATTTGTATTATGGAGAAATGTGCTGCAAAAGCGATACCATCTATTTTTTCCATTGGTTGTAACTTTTGAATGAAGGCGGCCGTCCTAAGCCGGCTTGATCTGAAAAACCCTGGTTTCTGATTAGACGTTCAACTCAAACGAAAGTTAATCTTAACAGCAGATTATTAATAAAAAAAGATCCGCTCTTTTTAAAGGGCTCCGGGGAATTCTACCTTTCGGGGATACTAAATACCCTTGTCGCTCCGTTCCAAGATCCTCCTTATCCTTTTCGGTTCCCTCATCATCGTCGGAGGTTTTTTCGCTTACGTATACCTGAGTAAATTAAAATCACCGGTGGCCGATCCGCTCCGGGTGATCCCGCAGGCTTCCTTTTGCGTCATTGGAACAAGAGATGTTCATCAACTGTGGGAACAATTCAACCAGGGCAACCTGGTATGGGACGCGCTGAATGAAACGGAATGGGCGAAAAATATATCGGATGAAGCTGTCGCACTGGATTCAATGCTTACTTCAGATCCGGAAGTGAATGCGCTGCTCACCGATCGTCAATGCTGGTTTTCACTCATCCGCACACAGAATAAAAACCTGGATTACGTTTTCTCGGTTGCGCTTCCGACCGTATCGACATCGGAAAGTGTGAAAGCATTCTTCCGCAAGGTCGCTGCGCCCCGCGTGATCACAGAAAAAAATTACAACAGCGCAGATCTCATGGAGATCGGGAGTGGTGCAGGAATGATCGCGGTCTGCATTGACCAGGGCGTTGTTTCCATTTCGGATAATGAAGACCTGCTCCGTTCGGGAAATGACCAGCTTTCGAAAAACAGTTCGCTGGTGAATGATACGTCGTTCCAGGAAGTACTCAATACTTCCAACGAAACTTCGGTGGCGCGCATCTTCGTGAATTACCAGTCACTGTCCACACAACTCAAGTCACTTGCTTCGGCAACATCCACTGTTCCCGAACTGGTCTCATCAGTAGGAACGTGGGGAGAATTTGACATGAACATGCATTCGAATTCTGTTTTCCTCAATGGATTTTCCACCGCATCCGATTCGTTGTGCAGTTTTCCTTCCGTTTTTCATTCGCAGTCGGAACAACCCGTAGAAGCTCCGGAAGTTCTTCCCTCTTCCACGGTTTCCTATGTTTCCTTCGCGCTGAGCAATTTCGACGGTTATCTGCGCGATCGTGAAAAATACCTGGAGTCGTGTGGTGAATCGGATGATCATCAGAAAGAATTACAGAAGCTGAAGAGCGAATATGATTTTTCCCCATCTGAAAATTTCGGATCGTGGATCGGTAATGAATTCGCACAGGCTGTTGTCGCATTGCCGGGCGGAGAATTGAAAACGTTCGCGCTTGTTGGAATGGCGGATGTGGATCTTGCCAAAGAGAAACTTGCTGCGATCGGTTCCGATTCATCTTTCATCACTTCCGATTCGAGCGGTTATGTCATTCATCGTATGCCGGTGCAGAAGATCCTTTCTTCTGTTTTCGGTTCCGTTTTCGCCGATCTGGATGAATGCTATTACACTTTCATTGAACAATTCGCCGTATTCGCCCCCGATGAAATGTCGCTTCGTTCCTTCATCACGTATTTCGAGAACAAAGCCACGCTTGATCACAACAGCACCTACGCCGATTTCAAAACCAATCTTTCCGAAACTGCGAACATCACGGCATTTATTTCTCCGGGACATTGTTTATCATTATTGACCGGCGGGCTCGACGATGCGTTCGCGATCGATGTGCGTGCGCATGACAAATTGCTGAAACGTTTTGATGGTTGTGTTTTTCAATTAACGAATAAAGAGGAATTGAATTACATCTCTGTTTTTCTCCGGCACAATCCGCAGGGAAAGAAAAGCCTCGCCACACTCTGGGAATTACCGCTCGACACCACATTTTCCGGAAGGCCGTATCTCGTGCGCAATCACAAAACGAAAGGTCTCGATATTTTCCTGCAGGATGATGCGAATACAATTTACCTCGTGAGCAGTACCGGCACGATCTTCTGGAAGAAAAAAATCGATGGCAGGATTATTGGCGATGTACAGCAGGTGGATGCGCTGAAGAATGGAAAATTCCAGCTGGCATTCAACACCGCGTCAAAACTCTACGTGATCGATCGCAACGGAAATGACCTCGAACATTTCCCCGTGAAGTTTTCTTCACGCGCTACGAATCCTGTTTATGTGCTGGATTATGACAACAACCAGGAATATCGTTTTCTCGTGGCCTGCGCCGATAAAAAGATCTACAACTACAACATCAAAGGAGCGAAAGTGGATGGCTGGAAGATCTATTCGACAAAAGATACAGTCACCGCATTGATGAAGCGCATCATTGTCGCGAACAAGGATTACGTGATCACGGTCGATCGTTCCGGAAATACCTATTTCACCGATCGCCAGGGAAATTCACGGCTCGATCTTACACAACATCTCGGCGGACCGGTCGACAGATTCTTTGTAGAGAATGGAAAAGATCCGGAACATACGTACCTGGTAAGCTGCGATACGAACGGAAATATTTCAAAGCTGAGCATGACCGATGAACTCGAGCGCCTGCATTTCTCTGATTTCACTTCTCCTCCCGATTTTTACGACGCCGATATCAATGGCGATGGCAACGCGGAATATATTTTCACGTACGACGAACACTTCACCGTTTTCAATAAAGACAAAAAACCGGTTATCGATAAAACATTCGGCGAAAGTTTATTCCGGAAGACGATTCCGATAATTTTCGATTCAAAGGACATTCGTTTCGCGCTGATGACCCCGTCTTCACATGAACTTCACCTGGTCAATAAAGGCGGTGAAGATTCCGAAGGATTCCCGATGAACGGAGGAACGTTGTTTGCCGTGGGAAAGCTCGGCCCTTTGGAAGGATATACGCTGATCTGCGGGAACAACGGGCATTACCTCGAAGCACTTCCGCTCCCCTGATAAAAGGTGGATTTTCGCTATCTTTCGCCTCCAATCACACCTATTGCACGTATGAAAAAGATTCTCTTCTCTGCGCTTCTCGCTGTTTCCATGCCTTTCTTCTCAAATGCACAGGTCTTCAGCGATATCGCCAACAGCAATTACGCCGGGGTATACGGTGTTGATTTCAATCCATCCTGCATCGCAGACAACCGGATGAAACTTGACATCAACCTGTTCGGAATGGGATTCAATCTCCAGAACAATTATGCCGGCATGAGTCAGACGGCGTTCAACGGCCACTCCGCACTTGGTGCGATGATGCATGCGAAGGATACGACGGTGTGGAAGAATTTCAACGATTCCAATTTCCAGAACGATTACATGACGACGCGCCAGACCGATGATATCAAATCGGCGATCATTGAAGCGCGCGTGGTATTGCCGCTTTCGTTCATGATCTCGCTCAATCAAAAAAGTTCCATTTCCATTACCGGCGAATTCCGCTCCATCACCAATATTGACGGATTTGAAACGCCACTCGCCAACCTGATCTATAACGATTTCAAGGATTCCAGTTTGTGGATGAAGAGTTTCTCAAATGATCATGCCAGCGCGCAATTCATGACCTGGCACGAAGTAGGATTTGATTACGCTCGTGTTTTGAAAGATGATCAAACCAATTTCATCAAGATCGGTATCCGCCCGAAACTCGAACTCGGATTGGGCTCCATGTATTTCTATGCCGATCATCTCGAGTATCAACCTGTGAATCATGACACCGTTACCATTCTTGGTTCTGGAGTTCAGTACGGACACAGTACGAATTTTGACTTCCCGAACGGACAGGGAGACAGCAGTGCTTTCAATTATAACTTCCAGGGAATCTTCGCGCATCCGGGAATCGGACTTGATCTTGGTTTCACGTATGAGTGGCGCCCTGATTATGCGAAGTATAAATATGATATGGACGGACAAACCAATCTGTGGATGCGTTCCAAATCGAAATACAAATTGAAAGTCGGCGTAGCGCTCACCGATATCGGCTCCATCAAATTCGATCGCGCTGCGAACAGCGGTGACTTCAGCGGCGGATTGGATCACTGGTATTTCCGCGGTGTGAAACTTCATGACACGGTCCCGAACAATGTTGATTACCCGATGCAGATCCTGGATGATACACTCAGAAGCCGCTTCACATTCAACCAGACCTCTCCGACTTATAATGTAAATCTTCCAACTGCGCTTCGTGGTGATGTGGATTACCAGATCTGGAAAGATTTTTATGTGGATATGAATTTTGCACTCGCTATGCAGTGGAAAAAGAATCCGAACAAAGTCCATGAACTGAGTTACATCGCTGTTACGCCCCGTTACGATTACAAATGGGCGGGTGTGATGCTCCCACTCTCTTATGATCAATACAAGAATTTCAATGTTGGTGTTTGTATACGGACAGGTCCACTGTTCTTCGGAACTTCCAGTCTCGGCGCAATGCTGGGCAAGAGCAAGACCATTTACGGGGCGAGTTTCTATTTCGGGACACATGTGCCGATCCATTATCGCGAACCGAAAGACCGTGACAAGGACAAAGTATCCAACAAAATGGATAAGTGTATCGACGTTCCTGGTGTTTGGGAATTCCTCGGATGTCCTGACCGCGATGGTGACCATGTGCAGGATGCAGAAGACGTTTGTCCGGATGTTCCGGGATTGCAGAAATTCAATGGCTGCCCTGATAAAGACGGTGACGGAATCGTGGACCAGCAGGATGCATGTCCGGATGATCCGGGTCTGCCACAATTCAACGGCTGTCCTGATAAAGACGGAGACGGCATCATTGATAAAGATGATGATTGTCCGGATGAGCCAGGCTTGCCTGCATTTAAAGGTTGCCCGGATAAAGATGGTGACGGTGTAATGGATAAAGTTGACTTGTGTCCTGAGAAACCAGGCCCGGTTGACAACGAAGGATGTCCTGAAGTTCGTCTCGCTCTTGTCGATCTCGCAGGTCAATCACTTAACTCTGTTCGCCAGGCGAAAGACGGAAGCTTCACATTCGAAAGTCTGCCGAAAGATTCACTCTGCGTCTTCCGTCTCGATGGAGATCCTGACAAGACGATGGGCGTGAATGAAGTGAAAGTGATCGTGAATGGTTTGGCGAAACGCGCGATCCGCAGCCAGGCTGATGGACTCTTCCGATTTGAAATTCCGAAACCGGTTGGAAACGGATTGACACAAGTCGACGTGAAAGATGTCGCTGTTACGTTGAATCCAACAGAGATGGCTATCGTGAAGAAAGCGTTCGACAATCTTGAATTCGAAACAGGAAAAGACATCATCAGGCCTTCTTCCGATTCGGCACTCGATGCACTCGCTGGACTGCTCATCAAACATCCGGAATGGGGACTCAAGATCAGCGGTCACACGGATAATGTTGGTCAACCTGCGGCGAACCTGTTGCTCTCGAAGAAACGTGCTTCTGCCGTGAAGAGTTATCTCATCTCGAAAGGTGTTCCTGCCAATCACCTCCGGACAGAGTGGTATGGTCAGACACAACCGATCGCTCCGAACACTACTCCGGAAGGACGCCAGAAGAACCGCCGCGTGGAAATGCTCATCGTGGATTACTACAAAGGAATGGATGCGACATTCGTTCCAGCGAAGACCACCACTGCAGTGAAACCAAAACCGAAGACCACTACTCATTAGACCTGAGTAGTGAGACTTGAGACAGGAGACCCGGGACTGAAAAAGTTCCGGGTCTTTTATTTATAAACCACATTCAGTCCCGGTGGGACGAACTGTCACTTGCACATGCGCCCCACCCCGATTCAGCGGGCGGCGCGGCCTTGATCGAGTTCGATTTTCGACGCGCCGCCCGCTCTTTTTTTTCAGGAGTTCATGTGCAAGTGACAGCTTGCCCTTCCAGGGCAATGGAGATGCTTGGATCAAGTTGGTTTGAGGTCGGATTCTTTTCTGGTAACTTTATCCTGGCTTAACTCACCATCCATGTCTCACATCTTAGTTCTCAACTTCGGCAGCAGCAAAACTCCACTCATCGCGGAAATGGTGCGTGCATGCGGAAGAGAATGTTCGGTTGTGAAATGGGATGAAGTGAAGGAAGATGAATTGAAAAGATCGGCAGGAATAATTTTCTCCGGTTCACCAACGATGTTCACCGAAGTGAGTCACGCTCCTTACCTGCAGAAATTCTCTTTCATCAAAGAAGGAAAGATCCCAACGCTCGGGATCTGTTTCGGGCATCAACTGATGGGAATACTCCATGGTTCCGCGATCTTCAGGGCCGAAGAGATCCGCGACTGGAATAAAATTCACGTGGTGAAAGAAGATGTGTTGTTCGAAGGACTTTCGCCGGAAACAACCATGAAGGAAGATCACACCGAAGGCATCACGCTTCCTCCCGGATTCATTCATCTCGCCCGTTCCGTTTCCTACATCAACGAAGGCATGCGTCATCCGAATTTGCCGTTGTGGGGCGTTCAATTCCATCCGGAAGTTTCGGAAGCAAATGGAAAAAAAATGATCGGAAATTTTCTGAAACAGGTTTAACTCTGCGTTACCTCTGCACCTTAGCGTCTCTGCGGCGAAAATTTGTTTATTTCCAGTCCGGAAATCTATCCTCCGTTCCTTCTGCGAAAATTGTGTTCCTGTGCTCCGGTTCGGTTAACGCCGCCGGGACAAAAAGGATCGCCGCATCTTCACCTCCGCAATCTGCAGAAATATTTTCTGTTGCCGAATCATTCGGCTGATCATTGAGCAGATCTCCCGGTGTGCAGTCGATGATGGTGAGTACTGAAGTATTCAGATCGACCGGTATTGTTTCCGGGATCCCGAAATCATAATCGATCTCGTTGAGCGAATATTTCTCGATCATATCGATCAGCATCTGGGCATACCTCGGATTCGTTGCATAACCAGCTGCTTTCAATCCTTTCGCCCATCCGCGATAATCAGTGACGCGCAGCTTGAACAGGAAAGCATAACGGTCGCGCGAGCGGAGAAAGTTGGAGTGATCGGAATAACTCTCCTGTGCAGAATTGTATTTGCGAAAACATTCATTCACCGCGTCGTCGGTATAGAGATAGGTTTCGCCCGACCAATGTTCGTGGCATTTGATCCCGAAATGATTGTTCGCGAAGCGGGCCAGCACACTGCTTCCGCACGCGGTCTCCACCATGCCCTGCGCGAGTGTGATGCTCGCGGGAATTCCGTTCACTTTCATTTCACGGAGTGCGAAAGCTTTATGATCAGCGATATATTTTTCGGCGGTGGCGTTGGCGGAGTCGATGTTGAAGCTCCGGCCCGGAGTGAAGAAAAAAAGAAACAGCAGCAGAAAACTTATTCTCACCATTCGCAACAGAACTGACTTGTTGCTGCAAACTTATCTTCAGATCAGAAGTGTTTTTGTAACGGTACGTCCAATGTTTGAACACAGAAATGTTGATGGAGAATTTTTACGTGTGTTGAAAACCTGTCAATGGAAATCAACATCGCGTTGTTCATTCAGAAATGCGAATCCACCGGTGTGAATGAAGAGACCTTTCTTATCAGCAAGTTGCGGTGATCTCATTCGTTCCATCATAGCGAAAAAAGTTCTCCCCGAATAGATCTTTTCCAGCGGCAGATGATGTTCCCGCCAAATTCGATCCATGAATTCTTTCAGCCGCGGTGTTTCTTCCCCATAACTTCCGAGAACCGAGTTGAACGAATGATCGATCTCCCATGAGCAGGAAACACGGCGTGTCCCGAGAAAATTCTTCACCTCTGTTTCCAGGTATCCTTCTCCTTTCAGGGCAGGGATCCCGATTACGTGCTGATGTGCTTTCGCTGAAAGAACTATTCCCGCAAGCGTGGCGCCCGTTCCGACCGGGCAAAAGATCACATCGGCGAGATCCGTTTCAACGGAAAGAATTTCCATGCAGCCTTTCACGGCCAGTTCATTCGATCCGCCTTCGGGCAAAACAATATCGGCGTTGAATTTTTTCTTCAGTTCTTCGTGGTACTTTTCTTCATTTCTCTTCCTGTATTCTTCCCGCGAAACAAAATGAAGCTGCATTCCATTGGAAGAAGCGAATCGCAAAACAGCATTTGAATTTTCATTCAACTCTTCTCCGCGAATGATCCCGATCGTTTCGATTTCATTCCTTTTTCCCGCGACAGAAACCGCCGCGATCAGATTCGAATAAGCTCCACCGAACGTGAGCAGGCGCTTTTTTCCTGTCGCTTTCATTTCAGCGAGATTGTATTTCAGTTTGAAATATTTATTCCCTCCCGAGACCGGATCTGGAAGATCGAGACGGAGAATGGAGAATGATCTTCCATCGGAAGAATATTTTTCGATCGTACTCAATTGATGTCAATAGGAACGACACAAAATTAGTCAATGAACCGATGGTTTCCCGTTTCTATTGTCACAGTCCAAGAGGGACTTGTCGTAACTTTGTACATCATGAACGAAAACATCAAGAACCTGGAGCCGGATGATTTTTACCGGACGGAAGAAGGGTATATCGTTTTCACCGAAAAATATCTGCTCAAGCGCGGTTACTGCTGCCAGAACGGATGCAGGCATTGTCCGTATGGATTCAATAAGAAATCCGGACGGATCGAGAAGAAGGATTAAGAGCAGAAAGTTTATCCGACGCTGTGAAATATTTCAGCAGGAAAACGCTGATGAATTCTTAGTGCATCATATTCGCAAAGAGAACGATGAGAAGCATCGCAGGGATCAGGATACATCCGAGGTAAGTGTACCATGGCGATGAAGACTGCTGGATCGCCATCTGTCCGACCTTCGCGTATGCCGCGGCGATCTCGTACAACTTCCCGTCTCTTTTCCGGATGACCGCGATCTTGCTGACCGGGAAAAAAGGGATGTAGAGGATGTGAAAATATTTTGCCCGCACTTCGATCTCATATGGATCCTGTGGGTTATTCTGCAACCCGAGCTCTTCGGGCCTGAACAATTTTGAACTTGTGCTCCTGATTCCGAATCTTATCAGCATGACATTTTCTTTGGCGATTCCAAGATAGAATTTTTCTGAATGTTAATCAAAAGGGAGAAATTGGGCATGATCAGAATGAAATTAAGATGGATATTTACATTACGAAAAATCAGTTTGGGGTTTTCTGTTTGCAGTTACCTCTTGGCCTCCTCCAGGAAACTGCGAACTGAAAACTGAAAAACCGAAAACTGTCACTATGACAACTAAAGATTTTCAAAGCGTAGTTCTGAAAGGAATTCCGGATGAACTTCCGGAAGCGAAGCCATACGATACTTCCCTCAATCATGCACCCAAACGGAAAGACATACTTTCTGCCGAAGAGAAAAAACTTGCCGTGCGGAATGCGCTGCGTTATTTTCCGAAGAAACATCATGCGGTGCTCGCGAAGGAATTCATGGATGAGCTGAAAACATACGGAAGGATTTACATGTATCGTCTGCGACCCGATTATAAAATTTACGCCCGGCCGGTTCACGAATTTCCGTTCAAAAGCCCGCAGGCGGGAGCGATCATGCACATGCTTTCGAATAATCTCGATTACGCAGTGGCACAACATCCGCACGAGCTCATCACGTACGGCGGAAATGGTTCTGTTTTTCAGAACTGGGCGCAGTATCTCCTCACCATGAAATATCTCGCGACGATGACGGATGAGCAAACGCTTGTGCTCTATTCCGGCCACCCGATGGGATTATTTCCTTCGCACAAAGACGCACCTCGTGTAGTGATCACCAATGGCATGATGATCCCGAATTATTCGAAGAAAGACGATTGGGAAAAATACAACGCGCTCGGTGTGACGCAATACGGGCAGATGACCGCGGGCTCGTTCATGTACATAGGCCCGCAGGGGATCGTGCATGGAACGACGATCACGGTGATGAACGCCGCAAGGAAAATTTCGAAGAATGATAAAGACCGCCGCGCGAAACTTTTTGTTTCCTGCGGACTCGGAGGAATGAGCGGTGCGCAACCGAAAGCGGGAAAAATTGCCGGGCTTGTTTCCGTGATCGCGGAAATAAATCCCAAAGCAACACAGACACGATACTCGCAGGGATGGGTGGATGAAGTGCATGAAGATCTCGACAAACTACTGGCAAGAATCAAAACAGCGCAATCGAAAAAAGAAGCGGTGTCGCTCGCTTACCAGGGAAATGTGGTGGACCTTTGGGAACGATTGGTGAAGGATAATGTGAAAGTGGATATGGGAAGTGATCAGACCTCGCTGCATAATCCATGGGCGGGCGGATATTACCCGGTCGGAATTTCATTCGAGGATTCGAAGAAAATGATGGCGGACGATCCGGAAAAATTCAAGGAAGCGGTTCGTGCTTCGCTTCGCCGTCATGCTGATGCGATCAATAAACTTGCGGCGAACGGAATGTATTTCTTCGATTACGGAAATGCATTTCTCCTCGAAGCGTCGCGCGCTGGTGCGGATATCGTGAATCCGGATGGAACGTTCAAATACAAATCGTACGTGCAGGATATTCTCGGGCCGATGTGTTTTGATTTTGGTTTCGGTCCGTTCCGATGGGTTTGTACTTCGGGTGATGCGGCAGATCTTGAATTGACAGATAAGATCGCGCTGAAAGTGCTGAAGAGCATGCACAAAACTTCCCCCGACGAGATCAAATTGCAACTGAGTGATAACATCGCGTGGATAAAAGACGCGATGAAGAATAATCTTGTCGTTGGATCGCAGGCGAGAATTCTATATGCTGATTCGGAAGCGAGAATAAGAATTGCTATGGAGATCAACAAAGCGATCAAAGCGAAAAAAATAAAAGCGCCTGTTGTACTTGGAAGAGATCATCACGACGTGAGTGGAACGGATTCTCCTTATCGTGAAACTTCCAATATTTACGACGGTTCCGCTTTTACGGCCGACATGGCGGTGCAGAATTTTGTGGGTGATTCCTTCCGCGGCGCGACGTGGGTGTCGCTGCACAATGGCGGCGGAGTTGGATGGGGAGAAGTGATCAACGGCGGATTCGGTTTGGTGCTCGACGGAAGTAAAGATTCAGCGAGAAGATCGCAGAGCATGCTTTTCTGGGATGTGAACAACGGAATTGCAAGAAGAAGCTGGGCGAGAAATAAAGAAGCAATGTTCGCGATCGAAAGAGAAATGAAACGGAGTCCTGAATTGATCGTGACGATGGCGAACCTGGTGGATGATGCGATGCTGGAGAATTTGTGAAGGTGAGGAGTTGAGAATATGAGGAGATGAGAATGTGAGAATTCTGCGTGATCTGCGAAATCTGCGAGACACTTTTTTTGAAACACCGGCCAAATTTCCTAGCCCTGATGTGGCGCTTTGCCTTGCAATAGCCGCAGCAGGACGGACCGTTTTTTGAAACGCAGGTGGTCCTGCTCCAAAAAATCATCCTTGAGCGATGAGTGAAATGCCATCACGACTTTCAGAATCTCAACCCATTTATTTTATTTCAACAGAAGAAATCGAAATTTTACCAATGAATTTCTCCGGATCCGCGTGGAAAATTTCGAGGCAGTGTTTGCTGTCGAAGTAATAGTTCTTCTTCCCGAATGCTGAACTGACAGATGCTCCGTCGTTTTTCATTCCGCACACGATGCACCTTCCGGGAATATCGGAAGACGAGCGTCTTTCGATCGCGAATGCCATCGTTGATGCCACGAGCACTGCTATGATGAAAATGGTATAAATGCGTTCCATGTGTTTGCCTTTACAGCAAAGGAACATGGAACTGCAAAAAATGAGAATGGCAATGATCAGAACGGAAACTGAGAAGGATCAGTCCGGGACCGAAACCATTTTTTTTAATGTGCGATCGTGATCTTCTTCGTCAGCGTCTCTCCGTTCGCAGTGAAGCGGAAGGAATACATTCCATTGGCAAGTTTCGCCGTGGAATAGGTGTAATCCGAAGAATTCGTGAGCTGAACCGCATCCACTTTTTCTCCGAGCGCGTTGAACACTTCGAGTTTCACTTCCGCATTACTGATGAGTGAAAAAGAAATGTGGACTGTCGCGTTGGCCGGATTCGGATAGACCGAAACGTTTGTCGCACTCAGCACAGTTTGCACCGATCCGATATCGGCCACCATTGCGACAGATGTATCGCAGCAGTTATTCATATCGCAGACGGTGAGTGTATAAGAACCGGTTCCGATGTTCGTTTGATTCGCGCCCGACATATTTCCAGGCTGCCAAATGAATGTGTATCCCGGTGTTCCGCCGGATGCGTTTCCGGAAAGTGTTCCGTCGTTCGAAGTGGAAGTAGAAGCATCGGTAGAAGTTGCTGTTGCCACGACAGCCGTTGGTTCGGTGAGACAAACTGAATCGCTGAATACACAACCATTCGCATCGGTAACTGTGACGGTATAACATCCTGCACAAAGATTGGAAGCGGTCGCGGTAGTGCCTCCTGTAGGGGCCCACATGAATGAGAATGGCCCTGTTCCTCCCTGAACGTTTTCGATGATGTTTCCGTCACAAGCTCCGTTGCAGGTGATATTATTGATCGTTGGAGTAGCGACAGGGCCTGATGAATTGGCGATCACAATGGTAGTCGTGATGGTGCATCCATTCGCATCGGTGACCTGGATCGTATAGGTTCCTGCACACATATTATTATCTGTTGAACTGGAGTTTCCATCTGACCACGTATAGGAATAAGGCGCTGTTCCGCCCGATGGCGTGACAGTTGCAGAACCGTTACACAATCCGCAGGTGGTACTGACCGTAGTGGTATTTACTGCAAGTGGTGCAGGATCGATGATGGAAATTGTTTGTGTCGCTGTGCAACCATTCGCATCGGTCGCCTGCACGCTGTAATTTCCGGCACATAAGCCCGTCACCGTTTGGGAGGTCTGACTAGTGGACCAGAGGTAAGTGAATGAACCGGTACCACCACTTGCGTTCGCGGTTATCGCCGCATTGCATTGTCCGTTGCACATATTATTTATCACCTGCGGGAATGCAATGGTGATCGCCGGTGGTTGCGTGATGTTGACTGTCTGCTGTCCAACACATCCATTCGCGTCGGTAACAGTGCATGTATAGGATCCCGAACACAAACCGCTTGCATTCGGTACCATTCCTCCTGAAGGTGACCAGAGATAAGAATAGGCCCCAGTTCCGCCTGTTGCTGTTGCACTCGCGGTACCATCGCAAATTCCATTACACGTTAGCGGCGTAGAAGTTATCGCAACAACAATTGCCGGTGGTTGTGTGATCGTCACTGTTGCCATCGTAATACATCCGTTCGCGTCGGTGACCGTACAGGTGTAACTTCCTGCGCAAAGTCCAGTCACCGATTGAGTGGTTGCTCCACCAGGCGCCCACGCGTAAGTGTAGGGACTTGTTCCTCCCGTTGGATTCACTGTTGCTGTTCCGTTGCAGGATCCGAAGCAGGTGACATTGGTGGATGTGATCGTTGACGTGATGATGTATCCGTTGTATGCCGAAGCCGGATTTATTGATCCGCTTCCAGCGAGAAATCCATTATCGATCCGTACTCTTCCATTCGAGCCATTCGCACCTGTTCCATAATATGGATTACCAGGGATGGCTGATGCTCCTCCTGTTCCTCCGACAGCCGAGATCATTCCGTTATTGGTAACTGAACTTGCCGCGAGAAAAATTGTTCCGCCCGATCCACCACCGCCGCCTCCGCAATTTCCTGTTCCGTCACTTCCGCCATTTCCGCCATTCGCGAGGATCGCTCCTCCTGCATTGATGAGAATTCCACCACATGCAGAGATCTCGATGACACCGCCACCTGCTCCTCCGCCACCGCTGCCACAAGAATATCCGCCCGATCCACCACCACCACCTGATCCGCCGTCAAGCGGAGTTACTTGTGCATTTCCATAAGAAGGTCCTCCGAATCCGCCGGTCGCGCCGCCGGAACTGGAACCTGATGCAGCATATCCTGCTCCACCACCACCCGACCAGCCTGCGCCATGATCACTCACTCCACCTGATCCGCTTCCGTCAATTCCATCGAGCGGACCTGAGCTTGCAGAAAATACTCCGTCACCTCCATTGTATCCACCTGCCACGGCAACACCACCGATTCCATTGGTAGAAAAAGTAACACCGTTCGTTCCATTTCCGCCGGTCACCGTAAGTGTTCCGGAGATCGTTGCCATTCCCGTGCAATAGATCACGAGTGGAGAATTTCCTGTGACGGAAAGCGTCACTCCGGCATTGATGGTGAAACTCGTGAAGTTGTATGTTCCTCCTGCGATCGTAGAGCTGGAAGATGCAGTATAAGCGCCATTCGCTCCTGTTCCGCATGTGATCCCGCATTGGGATTGTGCGATGGCGTAGGAAGTGAAGAGCATTGAAGCAGCAAGAAGAATTCTGCCGGAAGCGTAAAATTTTTTCATGGGATCAGGTTTTGTTTGCTTGGTAAATATAGGTCAGGAAATCCAGATTTCAGAATTCGGTTCCGGATCAGTTTGCCCTGACGCACAAGCCCGTGTCGGGTGTAACACCACTACACCACGCAAACTGATCCGCGTTTTTAAAATTCTATCTCCAGCTTATCGGGAAGTAATCTGAAACTTTTCCGGTGATGTTCGGTCGCGCCGAATTTCATGATCGCGTCACGATGTGCTTTCGTTCCGTAACCCTTGTTCTTCAACCAGAGATACTCGGGGAATTTTTCATGCAGTTCATCCATGAGATCGTCGCGGTATGTTTTTGCGAGAATGGAAGCCGCGGCGATGTTCTTGTATTTCGCGTCGCCTTCGATGATGCAGGTATGCGGAATTCCGTCGAATGGTGTGAAACGGTTTCCGTCGATGAGTAAATGTTCCGGAACTGTTTTCAGTTTTTTTATCGCACGGTGCATGGCTTCGAATGATGCACGAAGAATATTGATCTCGTCGATCTCTTCCACACTCACACTCGCGACCGCCCATGCGATGGCTTGCTCTTCAATGATCGGGCGCAATTCTTTTCGCTGCTTATCCGAAAGCTGCTTCGAATCATTCAGGAATTCCTGTTTGAAATCGCGGGGAAGAATGACGGCTGCCGCGAAGACCGGCCCGGCGAGACAACCTCTGCCCGCTTCGTCACATCCGGCTTCCAGTTTTTCCTTATGAAAAAAATTTTTCAGCATCAGCTCTTACTTCCCATTGTGCGTTCCATACTTTTCCAGACGAGATCCGCTGTTTTGTCCCACGAGAATTTTTCCCGCTGCACTTTTGCTTTAATGATCAGTGAATTCCGCAACGCTTCATCCTTACTCATTTTGGTCAGCGCTTCCGTGATACTTTCCACCGAGAACGGATCGCAGTACAACGCGGCATCTCCGCCAACTTCAGGCATTGAAGTCACATTGGAAGTGATGACCGGAACATCGCAAGCCATAGCTTCCACGATCGGGATCCCGAATCCTTCGAAGTAAGGAACATAGGTGAGTGCAAGTGCGGCTGCTGTTACACGATGCAGTTCATCATCACTCAATCGTCCGGCGAAGATCACACTGTCCTTAGAAGGAACTTTCTCCAGCGCCGCTTTGAGCGAATCGTAACTCCAGTATTTTTCTCCGGCAATGAGCAATTTCACATCCGCATCATTCTTCTTTTTGAATTCAGCGAACGCGAGGATCAATCGCTCCAGGTTTTTTCTCGGGTGCAAGGCGCCGATGAAAAGAAAATACGGAGCGCCTGCTGCATATTTTTTCCGGACTTCGCCGATCGTTTCTTTTGAAAGCGGGACAAATCCTTTTTTCGCGCCATTGTACACCACATCGATCTTTTCTTTCGCGATGGAATATTTTTCCGCGATATCATTTTTTGAAAATTCGGAAACGGTGGCGATCCGTGCAGCACGTTTTGCAAAGAGCGGAAATTTCGTGCGGTACCATTTCGCGATATTGGGCGGAACATCTTCCTGGTAATGTTCAAAATTCAGATCATGGATCACGGGCAGACACGGCGTCGTTCCCCTGAGCGGGAGAAATCCATCGGGAGAAAAGAAAAGCTGCGGTTGGATTTTTTTCAACGCTCCGTACACGGAATGATCCAGCCAGATGTTGAACAGCCAGGGCCTGCGTGCAGGAGGAAGTAATTTCATGGGCGTGATGTTCGCCGAAAAAATAAATTCATCGCTGATCTTCCGGTCAAATAGAAAAACGAATTTCACATCGGGATTTCCTTTCGTGATGCGGGAAAGCGATTCAAAAGCAAAGCGGGAAATTCCGTCGAGGCGGCCGGGAATGAAGAGACGGGTGTTGACTGCGATGATCACGCTGCGAAGATAGAGTGAAAGTGAATGTGAACGGGAAAGTGAACGGGAATATCAATGAAGTCATTCACATCGGTATCAAAGAACAATTCATGTTCCCTTCTATTTCCCCTTCCCGTTCACATTCACTTTCACTCTTCTTTATCTTCCCTTTTATTTCCCTTTCACCTTCACCTTCACTTTCACTATTCCTTATCTTTGCCCGTTGAAAAATTTCATCAAGACCTTTCTTCAAACCCTGCTCGGTTACGACCGTTACCTGCGCCGTTTCGGGTGGTACAAAGTGAAGTCGCTGTACCGTGATGCGCGCGAACAGGATTTCTTCTTTTTTCTCACGATGCTTAAGAAAGATGATCGTATCCTCGACATCGGCGCCAATCTCGGTTTTCTCGCGGTGCACATGGCGAAAAAAGTGAACGAAGGAGAAGTGATCGCGTTCGAGCCCATGCCCGACAATCTTTCGGCGCTGCGTTATGTAAAAGAAAAGTCGCGCTGCAGCAACATCCGTATCGAAGCATGTGCGCTCGGCGATCATGATGGCGAAGCGGAAATGATCCTGCCCGTATTCGGAAAAGCAAAACAGCAGGGATTGAGCCACGTTAAACACGAATCCATTCACGAACACAATTCGGGCATCACCTTCAAAGTGCCGCTGAAAAAACTGGACAGTCTCGATTTTATTTTCGCCGGAAAAAAGATCGCCGCGATCAAAATGGATGTCGAGAATTTCGAACAGTTCGTTCTGCGTGGAGCGAAAAAATTATTGAACGAACAGCATCCCGTCATCTACACCGAATTGTGGGAGAATGAGAATCGCGAAAAATGTTTTGAGATCACGGGTGAATCAGGTTACAAACCATTTGTTCATGTTTCGGGAAAACTGGAAGCGTACGACAAAGTGAAACATGCCGGGAAAATAAATTTCTTCCTTCTCGCGGGTTGATTTTTTTTGGAGCAGGATCCGCATCACATCTATTGACCACCTGTCCCGCCCGTGCGCAGCAGGAGCATGCGCGTGGCCGAATTCTATGATAAAAACAAATGATTTTTCACCTTCCGCCTCCCTTCGGTCGTTGGAGCATCCGATCTTGACCAACAACAAGTTGAAGGTCGCAATCAGATGACCTTATCCATGCTGCATTAATCTGACGA
>DATJEX010000030.1:0-6204 GCA_035496135.1 Bacteroidia bacterium | reverse complement strand
TCCGGCGTCGATCATCAGCAATAATTCATCCGGAACATATTCACCGGGATGGATCACTGTGGGAACCGGCGGTTCCGTCAACTCCACGACCTGGTTGGTGACCTGTGTTTGAGAAAACAGGTTCAGTGAAAAAACTGCAGCACAGAAAAAGAAGGCTTTTTTCATTGAGGACTCTTATTAAAGATACGAAAAAAGGTATTAAGGTCCTGGGGTATTTGGGGATTCAGGAAATTGAGTAAGTATCTGAAAGTATACGGGAAGTTCTTAAGAACAGACACTTCTCCGGAATAACTTTCCCATTATAAAAAACTTAATACCCCAATACCTTAATACCCCAATACCTCAATACCTTTACCCCAATGAATTTTACCGTCTACCGCTCTTCGGCCGGATCCGGAAAAACGTACACACTCGTGCGCGAATACCTTTTGCTGGCGCTGGCAGATGTGGCGGACCCTCCGCAGCGTTACCGCGAAATACTTGCGATCACGTTCACCAACAAGGCAGCTGCAGAAATGAAAGAGCGGATCATCCGTTATCTCGGAGATCTTTCGCATCTGCAGAATGAGCAAGCAGATCCATTCGCTGCTTCGATCATGCACGAATTGAAGATCGACCGGTTGACACTTGTGTCGAGAGCGAAGGATGTGCTGAAAGCGATCCTGCATAATTATGGTGATTTCGCTGTTGGAACGATCGATGCGTTCACACACCGCATCGTGCGTGCGTTCGCTTATGATCTTGATCTTCCCGTGAATTTTGAAGTGGAGACTGACGACAAGCGATTGATCAGGGAAGCAGTGGATATTCTTATTTCACGGATCGGTGAAGATGAAAAACTGACGGAGGTGCTTGTGAAATTTTCGGAAGCGCAGGCCGAAGAAGAAAAAAGCTGGCAACTGGAAACACAGATCAGGAAGATCTCGGAAAATCTTTTGAAAGAAGAAGAAGGCATGCAGGCGGAAAAGCTCCGTTCCCTTTCCATTGACGATTTCCTGCAGATACGTGATGTGCTTTCCGGGGCGACAAGAACTTTTGAAAAAAAGGTCGTTGATCTCGCCGAAAAAGCGATGGCGATCCTGGAGCAAAACAATATCGCGGTGGATGATCTCTTCAAGGGAAAATACAGCATCGCTGAAAAAGTGGGCAAGCTCCGCAATGGAAAGATCGAGGACTTTGATCAGCTCGAAGACCGTCTCGCAGCCATCCGCTCGGCTAAAAATGTTTTTTCAGGATCCGCTCCGAAAGAAAAACAGGAATTGATCACGAATGTTCTTCCATCTTTTCTTGAATACTGTGAACGGATCATCGCTACAGCTTCTTCGGAATTCGGCGATTACATTGTCCGGAAACAGGTATTGAAAAATCTTTTCGCGCTGTCAGTGCTGAATGAAGTGGAAAAGATCATTCATTCCTTCCGCGATGAAGAACATATCATTCATATTTCAGCTTTCAACCGGCTCATCGCGGATGTCGTGCTGCGTGAACCCGTTCCATTCATTTTCGAACGGCTTGGCGAGAAATACCGGAATTATCTCATTGACGAATTCCAGGATACTTCGGTGGTGCAATGGCAGAACCTGTTGCCGCTTGTTGAAAATTCTCTCGCCGGAAATAATTTCTCGATGCTCGTCGGCGATGGAAAACAAAGTATCTACCGCTGGAGAGGCGGCGACGTGGAGCAATTCGCTTCGCTTCCAAAGCTGAAAGAACATTCCGACAATGAACTGGTGCAGCAACGGGTGCAGAGCCTGGTGCGGAATTTCAAGGAGGAATTTCTCGGCATGAATTATCGCAGCCGTTCAGAGATCGTTGCTTTCAATAATTCATTCTTCCATAAAGCGTCGCAATACCTCGATGAACCTTTGCAGATCATTTACAAGTCGGTGGAACAACAGGTGAAGAAAGAAAACGAAGGCGGTTACATCGAATTGGTGCAGCTTGGCGATGAAGAAGATATTCAACTCAGGGAATCCGTCGGACTCGTCAAACGATTGATCTCAGAAGGATGGCGTGCTGAAGACATCGCGGTGATCTCGCGCAGGAATACCGAATTGAATGAACTGGCGACGGCGTTCTTACAGG
The DNA here is from genome assembly GCA_035496135.1 of Bacteroidia bacterium. Classification (GTDB taxonomy): domain Bacteria; phylum Bacteroidota; class Bacteroidia; order Palsa-965; family Palsa-965. The sequence goes on along the minus strand of DATJEX010000030.1, from coordinate 4,119 downwards.
CTGGAATTCCTGTTCTCGCTTCCGAATCGCTGTTGCTCCGGAATTCCCGTGAAGTGAATTTCATTCTCTGCCTGCTCCGTTCGATTGATTTTCCCGAAGATGTTCTTGCTTCCACTTCGGCGTTACAATTTCTTTCTGCTTCGGGTTTGATCAAAAACGACCTTCATCACCTGCTTCATGCCTATCGCCAGTCGGGAAAACCACTGATCGATTTCCTGGATGCGAACGGGTTTCCGCTTTTGCAGAAAAATATCGCGTCGAAGAATGTGTATCATCGCGCGGAAGATATTGTAGAAATATTTGGTTTGAACAGAACTGCAGATGCGTTCGTCCTGTTCTTCCTTGACGAGATCCTGTTCTTTCTTCATTCAAGGAATTCCGGCCTCACTGATTTCTTCGAATGGTGGGACGAACGGAGTGCGAAATCTTCGGTGATCGTTCCCGAAGGAATGAATGCAGTGCGCCTGATGACGATTCATAAATCAAAAGGACTGGAATTTCCAGTTGTGATCCTGCCATTCGCCGACTGGAAACTGAAAGACAATATCGACAACAAATGGATGGATTATACCGACGAACTCGTTCCGCAATTGACAACGGTTCTTGTCCAGCCGATACAGGCGCTCGACAATACAAGGCTGGGAACCGTGAGGAAAAACGAGCGCTCCAAAATGCTGCTCGATCTTCTGAATGAATTGTATGTGGCGATGACGCGTCCAACCGATCGTTTGTACATGTTCTTCAAAGCTTTTGATTTCAAATCAGAGCCTGATGTGAATGGCGTGCGTCAACTGATCTATCATGTAACGAAAGAGATCGGGTTGGAATTCAATGAAGGTAAACTCAGCATCGGCTCACCGGGATCTCCAACTGTTCACAAGGAAAAGGATACCGGGAAACTCGCGATGAAAAATATACCATCGGGAAACTGGGAAAAAAGATTGATGCTTCGTTCGGCGTCGAAAGAGATCTGGTCGGATGAAAAAGAAAAAGCGAAGCAGAAAGGAAAACTGATCCACAAGTTGCTTTCGCTCATCACTAAAAGTTCAGACATCGGCAATGTAGTTGCAAATGCTTTAGCCGAGGGATGGATCAGCTCGGATGAAAGTGGAATCATTTCTGAAAAACTGAATGCGATCGTTTCGGATCCATTGCTTGCCGATTGTTTCTCCGGGAAAACAGTAGTGCGCAGGGAAAAAGAAATCCTGCTGAAGAGCGGAAAATTCATGCGCCCCGATCTTGTTGTTGAAACAGGAAAGGAATTGATCATTCTCGACTACAAAACCGGAAAGAAAGAAGACCGTTACCGCAAACAACTCGACGACTATGCCGAAGTCCTGCAGGAAATGGGATACAGCAACATTCGAAAGAAAATTTATTACACCGAGTCAGCCGAAGTTGATTCCTGGTAATACTCACTGATAACCATTAACCATTAACCATTAACCATTAACCATTAACCATTAACCATTAACCATTAGCTATTAACCATTAACCAAAATGCCATCATTCGACATCGTTTCAAAAATTGACGCGCAGACACTGGACAACGCTATCAATTCGGCACGCAAGGAAATTCTCGGACGATTTGATTTCCGCGGAACGCAAACCACCATTGATCTCGACAAGAAGAATCTCACGCTGCTCATCACAACCGAAGATGAGATGCGTTTGAATTCCATTATCGACATCATCCGCAACCGGATGATCAAACAGCAGATCGATCCGCGCAGTATTGATGAAACAAAAGTGCATTATGCTTCTGGTCCGATGATCAAAAAAGACATCAAGATCAAACAGGGAATTGACAAGGACACTGCACGAAAGATCCAGAAGGACATCAAGGAAACAAAACTGAAAGTGCAGGCGCAGCAAATGGATGATATGATCCGCGTTTCAGGGAAGAAGATCGATGAATTGCAAGCAGTGATCGCGCTGTGCAGGAGGAATGATTATGAATTGCCGCTGCAGTTTGTGAATATGAAATGAGACGTGGGATTGGAGACATGAGACATGAGACATGAGACATGAGATCAAGCACATTGATTTTCATTTAATGAAGTGTCGTTTTCACATCATCAAATCCCCCTTCGGAACTTAATTTCAATACAATGTGGTTTGATGGGAATTCATTCTGGATTTCATTCCGGATAAATTTGAAATTATTGATCTTCGCCTCGTCTTCCTCAGCTCCATTTTTTAGTGTAAAAGTTAAATAGTAAAGACCGTTTTCCTTTTCTGCGTATACAGCAACTCGTTTTTCATTTCCGAACATCCCTACATCTTCCAGCGCTTTTGCAATTTTATCGACTTCCGATTCTCTCAATTCAGCGCCATTATAATAAATCCTGTTGCCTATTGAACCATACGCTTTTGATGGCGAACCAAATACATTATTCGCCAAATAGAAATAGGCAAAGACTACGGATAAAAGAAGAATACATGAAACTGTACTTATGCCCGCAATTCTCCAACCATCATAAAAATTTCCGCCTCTTTCTGTAAAAGTATTTATTCTCTTACCCTGAAGATAATTCATCAAAGCATATGCAAGCCAACCGTTAATCACAGAAAAAATAATTCCTGAATTTTTATGTGCAAAAGGCAAATTATTAGCGATAATGAGAATCAAAACGGTTGACAACAATCCGATAATGAAAGAAATTTTTGCCTTTCTTTTCTCACCAAACACATTATAATTATGAGCAAAAATGTATCCTGCTCCCAATGGACCTCCCAAAACCGTAACTAACCGGGCAGCTTTCGCACTGAATATTTTTGGCAATACTTCCTGCGAATCAGCTAAAGCTTTAATATCAGTGTTCTTTGGATTCATTTTTAATCATCAATCAGTTATCGGCAAGCCTTCACGACCGAATCTACCACCGCATCAAAAGAATGATCGTCGTAGATCCCGACGGTGTCGATCACATCTCCTTTTCTCACCACAACAAAATCATTGTACGTCACCAATTGCGTGTTGGCTATCCTGGATCCATCAGGATTTTCGCCGTTTACTGTATTGGTCGACATCAGATATACACCGGGATATTGAGAGGCCTTTCCGATATCGTCCACCACATTTATTTTGGTACGGTTTCCGTTCACATCCACAAAATAATATTCGTGATCGATGATGCCTTCTTCAAAATCGGGCTGAATAACAAGCACACCGCAATCCGGAATGCGCAGGATCCTTCTTCCATTCTCTGTTGTCGGTTCCACTCCGCACTTCTGTCCGTATACAACAGCGAAATGTCCGTGAAGATCTTCAGGAATGAGAAACGTATCCGGGGTCGAATGCTTCTCCATGCACGAGAAGAGAAGGATGATCGGAAAAGCAAAAAACATTTTTCTCATGCTCAGTTTTTGATGAACGGAAATCCGAGGATCATTCCTCCTGTATAATGCATCGCCAAGGAATAATTTCCGGGAGCCAATTCACTCACGTCAATTGTTCCGGATGAAAAATTTCCCTGTATTGTTTTCACCACTTTTCCACTCATGTCATACACATCGATGAAGACAATATTTTTTTGCTCCGGGCCGATGTGAAGAATTCCATTTGTTGGAACAGGATACAACACGAGATCAGATCTGCTTTGATTCGAATCATTTTCCGCATTACCAACATTCTGTTCACTCATTCCGAATTTCACCACGTAGCCATCTCCCTGTGTCATGTTGGTGGACTGATATGCGCCCGGAGTCACCGCAAGATTTGTAGAATAAGTTGTGCCGCATGAAATGATGCTCGTGTCATTCGTCACACCAACCGCATACAACGCATCCACACCATTGCCGCCCATGAACGTTCCGGAAACCATTGTTCCTGCCGTATCCATCTTTACAACGAATCCATCCGATGTCGCAGCATATGTGTTTTGGATCGCGTTTGCTGTTACAGGAAAATTCGGGCTCTCCGTATTTCCTGAAATAAAAATGTATTTGCCTTTTCTGTCGAGTGCCAATCCGTTCTCCACTCCTGTTCCACCGAGGAATGTACTCCATTCCATTTGCCCGGCCGGATCGAATTTCGCAACAAACACATCACTTTGTGAAGCGTGAATGGATTGAAACGTATTTCCCATGATCGGAAAATCGACACTATAGGTGAAC
>DATJEX010000029.1:0-6931 GCA_035496135.1 Bacteroidia bacterium | reverse complement strand
GTTCCTCGAAGACTTTCTTCGCTTCGTCCTCTTTTCCGAGAACGCGTTTCGCCGTGTCGGTCAGTTCCTGGTCGGTCACTTCATCCGGATTTCTGCCATACTTCGCAAAATTCGCACGGAGAATATTCTTCACATGCTCTGTAGCTTCTTCGGCGGTAACAGAAATATTATTGTCCTTGATGAGTTTATTCTCGATCAGTTGCCAGCGTAACTGACGGGCGTACATCGGGTATTCCGCATCCACTTGTTCAGGTGTCACCGGTTTTTCATTGGCAGAAATGAGCCAGCGTTTGAGAAACGTGTCGGGCAGATTCAGATTGGTACGATTGAGCAATTCGGTGGTGATGTCGTTGCGCAAACGCTGTTCCGCATCGCGCGAGAACATGCTTTTCAATTCCTCCTCGATCTTGCCTCTGAATCCTGCAACATCGGTCACGACTCCGGCTCCGTAAACTTTATCGAAGAGTTCGGAATTGAGTTCAGCAGGAATAAGACGGGAGATCGTTTTTACCGTGAATTGAAAATTGTTCGTCAATGCAGCGGCTGCGGCTTCGTCAATGCCGAGTTTCTGCGCGAGATCCTTTGGTGAATCGGCAATATCTTTTGCGTTGAGTATGAATTTATCTTCCGCTTTCGCACCGATCAACGCTTTGTGCGCTTCTTTCACCGGCTTATCCAGGAAAAGGGTAGAGGTCTTGTAAATTCCTCCGGCAACAATTTCGTTCTTGTCGTTCAGTTCCACGAAATCACCATACACGAGATCTCCTTCTTCGATCACTTCGGCCTGCTCGATCTTTCCGTAACGGCGTGTCATATCGCTCACGTATCCATCCACCAGTTTGTCTTCCACGCGCACGACGTATTCGTCAAACTTCATGGAAGAATCGAGTTCAAGCTTGAATTGCGGAGCGAGCGCCATTTCAAATCCGAATTCGAATTCCTGCTGGTTCTCGATATCAATATGATCGTTCTCCGCTTTCGGCAGTGGATTACCGAGCACTTCGATCTTGTTGTCCTGGATGTATTTGTACAGCGAATCGGAAAGAATGCGGTTGAGCTCTTCGGCGAGAATGGATTTGCCATACATTTTTTTCACGAGTCCGACCGGAACTTTTCCCGGACGGAATCCCGGAATGTTCGCGCGTTTCTGGTAATTCTTTACGGCCTGGTCTACTTTGCCGGAATAATCTTCCGGGCCAACTTTCACTTTTACAACTGCGTTAAGATCGTCGATCGCTTCCTGTGTGATGTTCATCTGTTTTGTTTTTTTATGAAGATACTTTCCCTTCGAAAGGGTGGCAAAGATAGCAATTTTCATTGGAGGGAAAGTTCATGGGATCGCCAGATAATCCATATTAAAAACCATTTAAACCTGCTCTTCCGCCTTCTGCATACATTTTCATTCGGGCAACGATTCCAGCCCTATTTTTGCAGAGTAAAGTCAGGAAGGCGGATGTGCGCCTATTGAGCGATGAGAAACGAAGCAATATTGTCCTTCATGTCCATGCATTATGGTGATGATGGAATTCTTAGAGTAAAGATCATGGAAGGTGCTGTCATCGGCCGTGAACAGGTGAAGATGCAGATGGAGACCATTGAGCGGATGGGAATTCATATTCCGCATCTCGCACTCGTCGATGCAAGAAATGATTTCACGATCACCAAAGACGGACAGGAAACGGCCGCGGCCTATTACCATATGCGCATCGCCACCGCTGTTGTCACCGGCAATCCGGTCACACGGATGCTGTCGAATGCGTACGTGGATATTTTCAAACCAGCCAGCCCGGTGCGGCTTTTCTCCAATGAAAAAGATGCGGAAGCCTGGCTGATCAAGCAGATGACTCTGGTGCGGAAATAAAAAGCAGGACGAACGCTGAGCGCCGCACGACAAGGAGAAGGAAATTTTTTCTTAAAAAAGATATCAGTTGAGCCGATAATTCGCGATCAACTCGAAACGCGGGATCTCCACTTCAAACACCACATCATCTTTCTGGCGAATGAACGTGTAAACGCCGTGCATACTTCCCAATTCGGAATTCAGGTTGCAGGCCGATTCGTATTCATACGATTCGCCCGGACGCAGAACAGGTTGTTGCCCGACCACTCCTTCGCCTTCCACTTCACTTTTCTCTCCCGTTCCATCAAAAATGTACCAGTGACGGCGCATGAGCTGAACCGTGTCTTCACTGTTATTCTCGATCCGGATGCGATAGGAAAAATAAAAATTACTCATCTCGGGCCTTGAGTAAAGGTCCTGGTAAGTACTTACCGCACTGATCTTGATATTATGTGTAACACACGTTGACATGTGATCGTATTTGTTTCACAATTTTATATCGGGCTTTTGTTAAAAGCAAGCACAAATCGGTCGATGGTGACTTTATTGTGGTTAACTGGAGCTAATTGTTGATAAGTCGGCTGTTTTCAGATGATCTGAAGGTGATCGGGCAAGCGCAGATCAGAAATTCCTTGAATTCATCGTTTGTATCGCCACGATCTGGTCGACCCACGAACCCTGCTTGCGATAGTAAACGATCACCGTGTAATCATTCTCCGTTTCCTGGTGCATTCCTTCGGCGAATTGCTCATCGGGAACAACGGAATTGTCGCGCTGCAGCACATATTCATAATTGTAATAGCCCTGTTTGAGATAAAGCGTCGCTTCATATCCTTTCAACGCATAATTGTACGTGAGTTTCGCTTCTGGTTTGCATTGCCAGTCGGTGAGCGCGCCGAACACATACATGTTTCCTTCCGTTGCCGGCGGATCCCACGGAAGAAAAAAATGAACATAACAGTATTCCGCATCCACATCACTCGATCCGCCATCATTCGTCTTGATCAGGAATTTTCCGTTGATGTCATTTGAATTCACATAACGTTTGTAAGAACGCCGCTCATCCGGAAGCAGCCATACGTGATAATTATTCAGCGAGTCTTTCTGGATCGATTGTACCCGTTCCGATTGTAAGCGGAGTGAACGCGTGTCGAAATAACGGAATTCACTTCCGCCCCGGAATACATTCACGTCGTCATAATCATAAACCAGTTGCCCGTTGTTCACGAATTGCGGCTGCAACCCCGTGATCGGATTGGACCAGTTGTAATTCTGAAGAATGACAGGAGTGATCTGCGCATATGGATTTCCTACTTCGTCGGTCGGATAATTTATTTTGAAATCCACTTCCTGTTTGAAATTCCGGTCGGCGACGATCGTTGCAGCATGCACATTCATTTCCACGCTCATCATGCTTTCCGTTACCATGAATCGACGTGTGATGACCAGTTTGTCCTCGTCATTATCGAGAAAAACCTTCAGCAGGTAATTTCCCGATTTGAGAATGCTGATCCCATCACCGGGAAAGGAAGCACTGTAATGATTGTAACGCTGGATCGTTGCGCGTGAAAAACGATAATCGTGTATCGGGTTGGAAGAAAAGCCATCGAGGTATTCGCTCTGCATGATGTTGCTCGGTTGCCAGTCGGAAGTGCAGTGCACGAATGAAAAATAATAATCCTTGTTATCGGCATCGAAGTCGTCAAAACTCAGGTAGAGTTTGTCGGTCGAACCGAGTTTGATGATGGCGGGAATGAGTTGGTCTGGATCTGGGCTCAACTGAACGGACGCGATGTTCTTCACATAAACGTGATCGTCATAGCGAAGTGTATTCGAATTGTAATAATCGAGCGTGTCGCCGGCCAGCAGTCGGGAAGTAAGAAGCACGAATGAAAAAAGAAACCGGTTTCGCATGTGTTTGGTATTAACCAATATTCGTGCCTATTGCAGTGGTAAAAGTTTGCCCGTGGAATTTTCGGAATTCATGATCGTGTTCGGCGTTCCCTTGTAATACACATTGCCGCTTCCGTCAATTTCGCAGATGATGAGATTCGCAGCAGCGATCGTCACCTTTCCGGTGGTCTTGGAATAGACCCAGGAATATCCGTTCACACAATCTTCGTTGACGGAAAAGCCATTGCCCGTGTTGTAAATATCCATTTCGTTGCAAGTGCCGTGTGTAGTGATGTCGCCCGCACCATGCTGGTGTTCGAATATTTTTCCATTGCCGGAAAAAGTGAAATCAATATTTCCCGATCCGTTGATGTCGAGATCGATCGAATCGTTCGTACACGGATTTGAATTCGAGACGAGCGCAGTTCCTTTATGACGGATGCGGAAAAACTGATTGCGTTTGTAATGAATGAAAACTTCCACGGGAATTTCATAACTGCGCACGAAGTTGCAGGTGTTGTCATTGGTGATGTGCAGTTCGCCGTTGTTCACGACGGTGTGAATGAGTTTGACCAGGTGTTTACCGGCATTCACAGATATCCGCTGAACAGTGTCTTCCTGGAACGTGACTTTCACGTTGTCTTCTACAAAGACGGAGTTGAATTCATCCAGTTGCCTTTCTTCCGTCACGATGTCGCCCGTTCCTTTGAAACAATCGCACACGTTCTCTTTTTTGCAATTCCAGGAGAAAAGCAACAGTGGCAGAAGATATAGGGATCTGTTTTTCATTTTCAGAACCGGTAAGCCAATCCTGCTTCCCAGTATTCCGCTTTGGCGAAATGGGTTTTCAGATTGAAGCACAGCATAAAGTTACTTGCGGTCATATAATGCACACCGAACCTTGTGTACACCGGCCCGTTTTCCTTATAGAGTGTATGCACGTAAACACCCATTTCGAATGGTAAAGCAATTCTTCCGATCACCATTTCATAACCGGCCTTCACGCCGTATTGTGTGGCCTGCGCCTGCGAAACGTATTGTCCTTCGTCCGCAAGTCGCTGGCGGATCGCCTGGCTGCTCATGATGTCGAATCCTGCGAGCCATCTTGTTTTTGCGGAAGCCTGCTTCGTCACATTCACTAATAAATTGGCGACGCCGAATTTATTTCCTCCGGGCGGATCCGTGTCATTCATTCCGAAAACGATGTAGGGAAGGATATGCCAGGAACGATCCTCGAGAATGTTTCTCACGCGTGAAGCATGAACATCTATCGTTTGGTCGTCGTGGAGCTTGCCACCATTTTTTGCTCCTGTAGCCGGCAACCGGTGAAAATATCCGACCGAGATCATCGGAATATTCAAACCGAGATTCGGCATGGTCACACAGCCATTGGAGAAATGAGTCATTCCGATGCCGAATTCCATTGTGTTCAAATCATTCATGTTCCACATCCCATTGAAGCGGAAAGAAAAACAGGTGTTGAAATGTGAACCGATCGCCACATTCTGGTGATTCTCGAGCGGATCGAATTTTTTGGTGAGATAACCGAGCCCCCATCCGTAACGGAAATACCATTTGAACGTTTTCGCCCTGTTACGCAATGGAAAATTGATGTAGGGATAAATTCCGAATGCCGAACCAAGCTGATCGGGATTTCCCAATGGAATTCCCACCACCGCGATGCCGATCTGCGGAAAAAAATACTGTCCCTGCCAGGGCTGATTTCCATTCGTGGGTTTGAAAACATCGATCTCGCCCGCGAGAATGTGCGCCTTCACGAGATTACCCATGCTGTAGCGGTGCGCCCACAGGAAACCGTAATCGACACTGCCACCGATGTGGATCTGTCCATCACCCGGTGGAATAGTGTCACGTTGTGCATCAACAACGATGACCGATAAACTGAAAAAGAGAAGTAAAAGGGACCTCATTTTTGCGGAACGTAAATTTACTACAAAAGTGAACGGGAAAGTGAGCCTGAAGGTGAGGTAATTTGTTAAGTATCCATTCGTATCCCCGTTCACTTTCACCTTCACGTTCACTACTTTCGTGATATGAATTCACTGGAACAGAAAAAGGATGCATTCGGAAGGATGCTCACGATCATGGATGAATTGCGTACGCAGTGTCCGTGGGATAAAAAACAAACACTGGAAAGCCTGCGTCATCTTACCATCGAGGAGATGTATGAATTGGCCGATGCGATCCTGGACAGGAACATGACGGGAATAAAAAAGGAACTTGGCGATGTGCTGCTGCATATTGTTTTCTATGCACGCATAGCAAGTGAGACCAATGATTTTGATATCGCCGACGTGATCCATGCGGAATGTGACAAACTGGTCTCGCGTCACCCGCATATTTACGGCGATGTGAAAGTGGAGAATGAAGAACAGGTAAAAGAAAATTGGGAAAAAATAAAACTGAAGGAAAAGGATTCGATCACCGGTGATGGTTTCCGCTCGGTGCTTGCAGGAGTTCCTGTTTCACTTCCGGCTATTGTGAAAGCCTGGCGCATGCAGGAGAAAGCGCGTGCGGTGGGATTCGACTGGGAAAAGCCGGAAGATGTCTGGAAAAAAGTCGAGGAAGAGATCGGTGAAATGAAAGCGGAGGTGGAGAAGAAAAGTGCGCAGGAAAAGATCGAGGAAGAATTCGGCGACACACTTTTTGCGTTGATCAATTATGCGCGCTTCATCGGTGTGAACCCGGAAGACGCGCTGGAGAAAACGAACAAGAAATTCATCCGGCGTTTCCAGTTTCTCGAGAAGGAATCACAGAAGGATGGCAAGAAACTCGGTGCGATGACACTGGAAGAAATGGATGCTTACTGGAACAAAGCGAAGTCAATTACCTGAGTGGTCGTTCCGCCACTTCCTGAACCTAAACCCTTCAGCAGCAATGAAATTCCGACGAACGGAGACTGTTTTTCAACAGGAAATTCACAGTTGATCCTGCCCAATGAAGGATAAAGCCCTGATTAGCAACCTTCTTATTTGCAATTTTCCGGAAAAATTATATCTTTAATGTGGCTAAACACATTTCCCTCAGGAAATATTTTTTATCAGAAACCAAATCCCGGAAAGTGAAAAAAACTTTTCTCAAATCGCTTGCAGTCGTATTTACCCTGGCACTGGGTTCGTGGCATACGTTATCTGCTCAGAACACAGTAGATGCCGGCCCTGATGATACGATCTGCCC
>DATJEX010000028.1:0-5791 GCA_035496135.1 Bacteroidia bacterium | reverse complement strand
TTTTTTTCTACAAGAATTTTCCTGATCTCGTCCCTTGCACCGCGGTTTCCCACATAACTCACGATGAAATTATTTTCATGTCCACCAATGTCATTCACCCCGATCACCGGGAGTCCGCCGAATTCCTTTCCGATCTTTTTCGGATCGACATCGATATAGCCGTTTATTGAAATTCCATGTTCAACGAGGAAATCGCTTTTCTTCCTCGTGATCCTTCCTGCTCCGCACAACCATAATTTTCTTCCTGAATTTTTTTTGTCAATGAAATGCGAAAGATAAACCGCTTTGATCCGGCTGAATGCTTCGGCGGAATAATTCCCGTGATTCCTGGTGAGTCGTGTCAGTGGATCATTCCAGGTGGTAAGAATCTCCGGAATTTTTTCAAAGCGTACACCATTTTCCATCCAGCGCAGCCACATGTCATAGTCTTCCGGAAAATTTCCATCACGACAGCCGCCATATTTTTCCACCAGTTCTTTTCTGAACATGACGGAAGGATTGCAAACCGGTGAATCGATGAATCGATTGAGCAGGATCTGTTCATTGGTGAGAAGGGAATTGATCCAGCTGATGTGCGCGCCATAACCTTCCTGTTCTTCCGGATGGCCACCATGCTTCACGAGCGAACTCACCACACCGATTTCCGGATTTGATTCGAGGAAATGAAATTGTTTCCCGATCCGCGCAGGAAACATTTCATCATCGGCGTCTATGCGGGCCATATATTTTCCTTTCGCCTCGCGCATGCCCGTGTTCATCGCAACCGCAACGCCTGCATGATCCTGCGTGATCACACGCACACGAGGATCTCTTTTGGCGAATGACTGAACAATTGAATTGGTAGAATCGGAGGATCCGTCGTCAACGATGATCAATTCAGATTTTCCGAATGTCTGCGCAAGAATACTCTTCACGCAGATCTCAACATGTTGTTCTGCGTTGTAAGCCGGAAGAATGATTGATACCGCGATGTCTCGTGATGAAGATTCCATCGTCTCGAAGATAACTTATCTTTACAACGGATATGCAAACCATTACCGGAACAGATATTTCATTCGCAGCCGAACTTCTTCGTAAAGGCGAACTTGTTGCTATTCCGACAGAGACTGTCTACGGCCTTGCAGCGAATGCGCTGAACACCGAAGCAGTGCTGAAGATTTACGAGACGAAAGGGCGCCCGCTTTTCAACCCGCTCATTGTACACGTGCATGATGTGAAGCAGTTTGAAAAATACGCGAAGGAAATTCCCGAGCTGGTTTACAAGCTCGCTGAAAAGTTTTCTCCCGGTCCGTTGACATTTGTGCTGAGAAAAAAGGATATCGTACCGGACATTGTGACGGGAGGAGGAGAAACGGTCGCTTTGCGTGTACCCGGGCATCCACTCACACTCGGATTGTTGAAGCAACTTGAATTTCCGCTTGCGGCACCGAGCGCGAATCCGTTCGGATATATTTCTCCCGTGAATGCGTGGCATGTGAAGGAACAACTCGATGGAAAGATCCCTTACATTCTCGATGGAGGAAATTGTATGGTAGGCGTGGAGTCGACGGTGATCGCCGTTCATGGAAATGAAATTGAGTTGCTGCGTGTGGGCGGAGTTTCTATCGAGGATCTTTATCTCGTCGCGGCCGATGCGGATATTCATCGCGCAGGAGATACAACCATCAAATCGCCGGGACAATTGAAATCGCATTACGCTCCGAAGACAACGCTCTATCATGGCGAAATGAAAAACCTGATGCTAAGATTCCGTGAGTTGAAAAAGGCGGTGCTTTCCTTCGATCAGAAATATCCGGGCGATCATATTGTTGCGGAAGAAGTGTTGTCTGCGAATGGCGATCTGAAAGAAGCCGCTCGTAATTTATTTACGGCGATGCGTAAACTCGATGAAAGCGGAGCGGATGTGATCCTTGCGGAAAAATTTCCTGATCATGGTTTGGGTGTTGCGATCAACGATCGCCTCGAGCGTGCGAGTGCGTGATCCACGAAATGTACGCTACTCTTTAGTTCCGACTTTCAGGAACATGATGCCTGCGATATTCGCAGCCCTCGCGATCGCTTCATCCGCTTTCGGCCCTTCGAAAAGTTCGCGCACAGTTGTTTTCCATAACTCCAGCCAGCGGTTGAAATGTTCTTCCGTGAGCGGGATCTTTTTCGCGAGCGCGATGTGTTTTTCCATCGGATTTCCGGAATAGGAATTCGCGCCGAACAGCAACGAGTTCCAGAACCTGTTCATGATGGGAATATGTTTTTCCCATGAGAGAGAAACCACATCAGTGAAAATAAAACCGATGACCGGATCCTTCACGACCTTCTTATAGAACGTGTCGATCAGGAGGCTTACATTTTCTTCGGAGGAAAGGGGAGGAAGAGGCATGGACAGATCTGTTTCAGAAATCATGGACAAAGGTACCAACGCCGATTCCTGTTTTTACACACAGGAGCGATTGCTGATAAGGATCATTTTCTGTTGATGATCATGAGCGGAAGGCCGATATCTCCGACCTGGAAAAAATAATTTCCGGAGGAGAGCTGTGAAATATCAATCAGCGTGGATTCGCAATTCAGAATCCCGATGTAGGCAATATTTCCGGAAATATCACTTATGACAAAACGGGAATCGATGAGATAAGGCGAAATGTGAACGGTGATGGTTTGCACTGCAGGGTTTACCGGCCGTTCAATGCTGATATCATTGGCGGAAACGCTGAGTTGTTCTTCCGAACTGTAACCGGGTCTCATATGATACGCTCTTTGTTTTCCTCCATTGTCAAGACTTGAACTGAGTCCCCAAAGCGAATTTCCATCCCAGGTAAAACCGGTCGAATAGGGAATACACCAGGAAACACTATCGGTGAATGTTCCCGTCGTAAGATCGATCTCGTAGATGTGCTCGTAACTTCTGTCAATACCGAACAGATGTCCATTGATCATTTCAATGTCGCCGATCGGTTTTGGTATTCGCACCTGGCTCACGATACTGCCGGTGAACTTATCCACTTTATACACAACTCCAGAAACGTATTGCGAAACGATGAGATCATTCCCATCCACCGCCAGTCCGAATCCATCCGTTTCGAATTCTGGTAAATGAAATTTCCTGAGCACCTGCCCCGTACTCGTGTCAATCGCGAATATCAGATCCTCCTGTTCGGCAAGAGACCAAAGCGTGCTTCCGTCGAAGACCATCGAAGAAGCCGTAGACCCATTACCGGGATTAGGAAGGGAATCCAGGATAAAACCTGTTCGGGAATATTTGTAGATCCATCCCGCGGTTGCTCCTCCTCCCCAGATATTCATTCCGTCGCAGGCGATACTTAATGGCCATTTGTCGTTCAGGCTGAAGGAATGAACCGTATCACAATTCAGCGCGCTGATGCTGATATTTCCGGAGGACATCCGGATCATCTTTGTCTTCGGAGCTGTTTTTTTTGGTTGATCGATCCGTTTTATTTCCTGCGAGAAAATGGAATCGACGCAAAGAAACTGGCAGAAAAGCAAAAGAAAGATCGCGTGTCTGAATATCAGTTTCGAATGCTTCGTGAAGACCATCTGCGGGGCATTAAGCGTTACGGATCTTTCCCTGCAACCACATGGAACCGGCGATGCGGTCTCCTGCTTTCAATGCATTCACTTCAACACTTTCTTTGTTGATGAATGTATCCACGACAAAAAAGTTCTCATCTTCCTCCAGCTGGATGAGCCGGAGTTTAGCACAATACCCGTGAATGCCGAATGCAGTTTCCGTGAATTCATCCAGTTCAAGGATCTTACCGACGAAATCAAGCACAGAGAATCTGCCCAGTTCTTTATTCGGAAGATAACCGACAAAATCCGGACTCATGTTTTCCATTGCAGGTGGAACTCCTGCCGAGTAAGCGATCCCTGACAATTGAATATCGAGATCGAAACGGGACTGGTACAGATTTTTATTCTCAAGATAATCTGTTGCGAAATAAGAGAGTCCGAATGTATTCTTGCCACGCGCTTCCACCTGCGCTTCCATCCCGCCAACGTGCGACCATTCCTTAATGACCTTCGTTTGGGTAGGGAGATTTTCTTTTGTCTTGATCACGGGGAATGATGAGATGACTTCCCCTGCTTTTCCGAGAAGTTTCATAGTGAAATGAGGATGATCGAGTTCCTGTTTATAATACCCACCGCTGATCTCCGTCTTCTTTCCGCTGTGCATCAAACCGGCGAGCATCTCTCTTCCGACATTTTTATCGTTGTAGAATCTGTTGAACCCGAAAAGCCCGGCCCAATGATCTCCGTGTTTTCCTTCCTGCACTTTTTCAATGGGAACGATGGTGGAGCGTTCAGGTCTGCTGATATGAGCATCGTCGCGAACAGTGTTTTTCTTTTTGAAAAAATCGGAAAGGCCCATGATCAGTTTTAGGAATGAATTTATTTTCTCTTTATTTCGAAATACCGGCTCATCTCACCAACCTGGAAAAAGTAAGTGCCGATCGGGAATTTACTGATGTCAAGCACAACAGATCCGTCCGTTAATTGTCCAGTGAGCATGGTGGATCCGCTGGAACTCTTGACCGTGTAAGCGCAACCGGATAGTGTGTGTTGCGAATCGATCATCACTCTTGTATATGCTGAATCAATCTTGATGTCAATGGTGACCGGAACCGGAAGTACAACGGATGAATTCGAAGATGGGAAATGAAGATTCATCCGATAGGCGCGTTCGACTCCGCCGTAATTATTATCGGAACTTACATTCCACAACGATGTTCCGTCCCACGTCATGCCGAGTGGATATGGAATGCACCAGGAAAGACTGTCGGTGAATTTTCCACTGGAAGTGTTGATCTCGTAAAACGTATCGAATCCGTCATTGATGCCGAACAGCGTGTTGTTGATCATGACAATTCCGAGAACAGGATCCGACAGGTTTATACTGCTCACCACTTTTCCGCTGGTCTTATCCAGTTTGTCGATGGTTCCCGCCGTGTAATTGGTGACAAGCAAATAATCTCCTTCGAGTGCCAGGCCGAAACCATTCGTGGCAAGATCCTCGTCAAATTCGCGCAGTACTGCACCGGTCCTCGCATCGAGTTTGAAGATCTGATCCGCTTCCTCGATCATCACCCACAGCACATTTCCATCGAACACAAGCCCTGAAGTTCCTTCTGAAGAATTCGGATTCGGGATCGAATCGAGGATCGTTCCCGTGGAAGAATATTTGTAAATGTACCGGCTGTGTCCACCACCCCAGAGATAATGTCCGTCCCACGCGATCCCTGCCGGCCAGTCATCATTCAGATGAAAGGAAGAAACCGTATCGCAATGCATTCCTTTCAGGCTGATATAATTGCTATTCAGATTTCCGTGGAAAAAATTCAGGCCATTGCCGCCATTCGAGATCTGCCCGGTTACGACGGAATGAATGGCAACGAGTGCCAAAGCAATTGTAAAAACGCGGCGGAAAAAATTATTCATTCGTCAGGTTCATTTTCAGTTTGGCGATCAGTGTTTCATCCTGCGTAACAGTTATGAAATAAATTCCGGCAGCGAGATCATTCCTTTCGATCTTCACATCATTTCCATTCACATTTTCCAGGACGTTCACTGTTTCTCCCAACGTATTGGTGATCGTGATCGTCGCGTTTCTCCATTCCGTTTCCGAATGAAGTGTTGTCGTTTGAGAAAATGGATTCGGATAAATTTCAATTGCAATTTGATCGGCATGACCGGTAATACCAGCCGGATTAGACAAGAGTGTGATGACTTTGAATCCGTCCACCGTGTCATTCATGTTGTCGATGATGCGTTCAGC
>DATJEX010000027.1:0-22687 GCA_035496135.1 Bacteroidia bacterium | reverse complement strand
TTGGCATCGCCGGATGGCAGATCGTTTCAGGAAATAACGCAGGAGATCATGACATTCGGCTCACAACTATCCGGCCGAATACAAATTGGGATGCCATCTGGGCCGATGCTGAATTGAGCAGAAGACATCCGGATTTTCTCTATGATCATTATTCCGGGAATCATTATCGCTGGCAAAATGACTTCAGTGCTACGGATCATGAAATGGTGCGCGTCAACTGGCAGGAATTTTTCGGGAAAGAAATGAAATTCCATTCCGTGTTATCTGCCGCATATCATTCCTATTCCAATCTTCTTTATTTTGATTCCGCTTACCAGATCCCGCAGCAATACAACGGTACGATCACAGCTTATGAGATCAGGCTTAAGTTGTTTGGAGGTGTTGGGCCTGTTCGCACATTGACGGACGCAACTTTTAATTCCATTGCATCTTCTTCCCCCATCCATCTCCCAAAATATATCGTCCGTGAATCACTCTACGGCGAATTCAATCTTTTCAAGAATGCGTTGCTTCTGCAAACAGGGATTGACGCAACATACTTCTCTTCTTTCTACTGCGATGCTTACAATGCAAACCTCTCGCAATTCTTCGTGCAGAATTCCTACTCCACCAGCGATTACGTTTATCTCGATGTATGGCTCGCGATGAAAATAAAACCCGTGCGTATTTTTGTGAAAGCTGACAATGTGAATTCTTTCATTTCGGGAAAAAGATACATGCTTGTTCCTCACGCGCCACAGAATGATTTCTGCATGAAGTTCGGCGTGTCGTGGGTGTTCAACGATTGATCGCAGAAGAACTTGCACCAAGGATCTTTTCTGTCGCACCACAATTCTGCTTCACAAATTCAAGTGATCTAAGTGAAAAGAATTTCAATTGAACTTCATTGCTGGTCAAGTCCCGTAATGAGTTTTTCAATTCAGTTTCATTTTTAACCGGGAATCCGCTTTTTAACCGGATCATTTCTTTCGCTTCGTTGAATTTCTCATGAGCAGGGCCGAAGATCACCGGCATACCGTAAACAGCAGCTTCGAGAATATTGTGAATGCTTTTTCCGAATCCCCCACCGACATACGCGATCTTCCCATACCGGTATAAAGACGAAAGCATTCCAATGTTATCAATGATCAGCGCTTTTTTAGAAGACACGGTCTGTTCGGTTGCCGTTGAATAACGCACGATCTGTTCGGTATTCAAACCATTCTGCTGAAGTGCTTTTTCAATTGATGAAATATGAGATTCCCCTAACTCATGCGGCGCAATGATCAGCTTCCAGTCGGAACGGAAGAGTTCTTCCATTGCAGGAAATAACTTCTCTTCATCCGAAGGCCACGTACTTCCGGCAACGATCACTTTCTTTTCATCACCCGAAAATATTTTCGCTAATGGAATTTCCTTTGCATCTGCCGCAATTTCACTCACCCGGTCAAAACGTGTATCACCCGCTGCAATGCTTTTGACACCGATGGATGAAAGCAGTTTTACAGAATTCTCTTCCTGCGTGAAGATCATTTCAAAACCTTTCAGTGCATCACGGAATATTTTTCCATGGCCTTTGAAGAATATCTGATCTTCGCGGAAGATCGCCGAGAAAAGGATGTGCGGAATTTTTTTCTTCCTGAATTCAGCAAGGAAGTTCAGCCAGAATTCGTACTTGACAAAATAGATCAGCGATGGAGAAACGATCTCAACGAATTTTTTTGCGTTCCTTTTTGTGTCAAGCGGCAAATAGCAAATGAAATCGGCACCCGGATAATTCCTGCGCACTTCATATCCCGATGGAGAAAAGAAGGTGAGCAGTATTTTCCATTCCGGATTCTCTTTTCTGAATCGCTCCATCACCGGCCGGCCCTGCTCGAATTCGCCCAATGAAGCGCAATGAAACCAAACCACTTTCGAAGTATTGCCCGGGAATTTTTTACGAAGCTCCTCTTCCCAGTTCTTTCTTCCCTGCAACCATGCTTTTGCCTTCGCATTGAACGGCGATGCGATACGAATGAGAATTCCGTAAAAGAAAATGTTGAGCGAGTAGAGCGCCCGCATACGATCAGTAGTAATGATAAGTATTCGTGTCGCGCTTGTAGAACGGGATCGCCCATCCCAGTTTGAAACCGGTGAGGAGATCGATCCGGTGTTCCGTGTCCGCTCGCATCAGATCGTAATCCCACGATCTTCTGCTCATCGTGAATCCCTGTGTGAGATCAAGTCCGAAATAAATATTGACATATTGATTTTTGCTCATGTACCAGTAACCAATGAATTCATTCAATGCAAATCCACTGGTGAGACGATCGTAACCTTTCAGGTATTGCTTCTGCAATTGCGGGCTTCGCGAACCATTATCAATGATCCTGATCTTGTGCTGCAGCATCCCCGCGCCCAGCGCGAGATAAATTCCGCTGTTGTGATTCGGTGTAAGAAAAGAAGAGGTGTGAAAAATTTTTCCGGCCGTAACATTGAGCGTGAATCCTCTCTCGAATAAACGCACATCCGCATATTTCCCTTCCTTATCGATCACATGCCCGTCCGATGTTTCAATGCTGTCCAGGATCCCGTTCTCGCGGATCTTTGTTCCGAACAGGTAATCCCAATTGAAAGAGAGAACAATGTTCGATTTTGTTTTATACCACATGGAAGCACCGGCCGCGGCATTATTCCCGTAACGATAAAGCAGATCTCCGCCAGGAACCTGGACTCCTCCGTGACCTGAAAATCCCCATGTACGAATGGATGAATCCGCGTAATTGCGCGCATAATGCACTTCACGCTTCACATCCGCGCTGTCACTTCGCTGTGCGTGAACAGCCGGAATTCCTCCGAAGAAAAGAAAAAGGATAAGAAAAAAATGCGGGTCTTTTTTCACTTTGGTAAAGATAGCCAAAAAGGGCTTTTCCCCTATACGGAAGTCCCTGCTTTTCAGGCGAAATGCCTATCTTCGCACCTTCGGTATTCCAAGTGACTTTAATGGAAAGAACAGAGCGAAAAATTCAGATGGTCGACCTCGTTGGACAGTATGAAAAGATACAGTCCGAGATCGATAAAGCTGTGCTGGATGTGATCCGTTCCGGCGCCTTTATCAATGGCCCCGAAGTGAAAGCCTTCAAAACAGAATTCGAAAAATATCTCGGTGTGAAATGTGTCATTCCATGTGCCAATGGAACCGACGCTTTGCAGATAGCGATGATGGCGCTCGGGTTGAAACCGGGTGATGAAGTGATCACAGCCGATTTTACTTATGTCGCCACAGCCGAAGTGATCGCATTGCTCGGATTGACTCCTGTTCTCGTGGATGTTTACCCGGATACATTCGACATCAATGTCGATGCGTTGGAAAAAGCGATCACACCGAAAACAAAAGCCATCGTTCCCGTTCACCTGTTCGGCCAATGCGCCGATATGGAGCGCATCATGAAGATCGCGGAGAAGCATAATTTATTCGTCATCGAAGATGTTGCACAAGCCATCGGTTCGGAGTATCAATTCAGCGATGGAAGAAAAGTGAAAGCCGGAACGATCGGCCATGTTGGATGCACTTCTTTTTTTCCTTCGAAGAATCTTGGTTGCTATGGTGATGGTGGAGCGATGTACACGAATAATGAGGAGCTTGGAAAAAAACTGCAGATGATCGCGAATCATGGTCAGCGTATTCAGTATTACCACGACGAGATCGGCGTGAATTCACGTCTCGATTCCATCCAGGCCGCTGTGCTGAGAATAAAACTCCGCCACCTCGATGAATATGCTGCTGCAAGAAAAAAAGCGGCGGACTTTTACGATAATGCTTTCAAAAATTTTGACGCTGTGAAAATTCCTGCACGGACAAAGCACAGCGATCATGTTTTCCATCAATACACTTTGCAGATCGTGAAAGGCGATCGCGCGAAATTGAAAGAGCATCTCGCCGCAAAAGGAATTCCGGCGATGATCTATTACCCGCTTCCGCTTCATTTGCAGAAAGCGTTTCTCGATCCGAAATACAAATCAGGAGATTTTCCGGTAACAGAAAAACTCTGTTCAAACGTACTTTCATTGCCGATACATACTGAATTGTCCGAAGAGACACAGCAGTATATCGTGGATAGTGTAAAGGAATTTTACAATTAAGATCAACCTCAAATACCGAATATGAATATTGCAGTAGTAGGAACCGGTTATGTTGGACTTGTGACAGGTACCTGTCTCGCCGAAACCGGTAACCATGTCGTGTGTGTGGATATCGATGCGACAAAAGTGGAGAAGATGCGCAACGGGATCATTCCCATTTATGAACCGCACCTCGACATTATTTTCGAACGCAACATCAAACAGGGAAGACTGAAATTCACCACCGATCTTTCTTCCGCGATCAAAGATGCGAAGATCATTTTCCTTGCATTGCCTACGCCGCCGGGTGAAGATGGGTCAGCTGATCTTTCCTATGTGCTTGGTGTTGCCAATGATCTCGGGAAAATAATTACTGATTACAAAGTGATCGTCGATAAGAGTACGGTGCCGGTGGGAACTGCAGCGAAAGTCCAGGCGGCGATCGCTAAAAATGCAAAAGTGGAATTTGATGTCGTGTCCAATCCTGAATTCCTGCGGGAAGGATTCGCTGTAGATGATTTCATGAAACCGGATCGTGTGGTGATCGGAACGGAGAGTGAAAAAGCAAAGAAGCTAATGGAAGAATTGTACAAACCGTACGTTCGCCAGGGCAACCCGATCATTTTCATGGATGAGAAGTCCGCGGAGTTGACCAAGTATGCAGCGAATGCTTTTCTTGCCACGAAGATCACGTTCATGAATGAGATCGCGAATCTCTGTGAGAAGGTCGGCGCGAATGTGGATATGGTGCGGATCGGGATCGGTTCGGATGAGCGGATCGGAAAAAGATTCCTGTTCCCGGGAATCGGTTACGGAGGAAGTTGTTTTCCGAAAGATGTGCAGGCGCTCGCGAAATCATCGATGGAAGTGAAACAGAAATTCGAGATACTCGATGCGGTGATGCATGTGAATGAACAACAGAAAACGATCATCATCCCGAAGCTGAAAGCGTATTTCAACAATGATCTGAAGAATAAAAAGGTCGCCATCTGGGGACTTGCCTTCAAGCCGGATACCGATGACATACGCGAAGCTCCGGCTTTGTACATCATTGATGAATTGCTGAAAGCAGGTGCGAGTGTTTCGGCTTACGATCCGGAAGCGATGGACAATGTAGGAAAACTGCTGAGCGGAAAAATTGAATTCGGTATGGATGA
Source organism: Bacteroidia bacterium (assembly GCA_035496135.1). Lineage (GTDB taxonomy): Bacteria > Bacteroidota > Bacteroidia > Palsa-965 > Palsa-965. Next base: position 17,447 of record DATJEX010000027.1, on the reverse strand, counting down.
ATACGCCGTGCTTGATCAGTCTGACGCACTGGTGATCTGTACCGAATGGAGCCTTTTCCGCACACCGGATTTCGCAAAAATGAAAACACTGCTCAAGAATGCTGTCATATTCGATGGCAGGAATCTTTACTCACTCGACCAGATGAAAGAAAACGGATTTTATTATTCAAGCATTGGCCGACCAGTCGTGATCAAATGATAAAGAAAGCATTCCATAAATTCAAAACACGCGGAGCTGTGGCTCCGAGTTCCCCGCAACTGATCAAAAAGATGCTGGACGAGATCGATTTTTCCGGTGTGGAGGTGATCGTGGAATACGGGATCGGTGACGGATGTTTTACGGAAGAGATCCTTCGGAGAATGAATCCCACTTCAAAACTCATCTGCTTCGAAGTCGATCATGATTGCTGCGAGCTGGTGAGAGGAAAGCTGAAAGACGAACGGCTCGTATTGCTGGAAACCGGCGCTGAACATGTGACAGAAGAACTTCACAAACTGAATATCCGGAGTGCCGATGTCGTTGTATCATCACTTCCACTCGCAGTGATCGATAAATCCATCGTCAAAAGAATTCTCTCCCAATCGGTGAAATTGCTGAGCAAAGGAAAACTCTACCTGCAGTACCAGTATTCACTCACGAGTTTCAAAGACATCAAATCGTATTTCTCCAGTGTAAAACGCAAAGTGGAGATCATCAATATTCCTCCTGCGGTCATCTATATCTGCAGCAACTGATCATGCAAAAACGCGTTCTCATTACCGGCGCTGCCGGATTCCTCGGTTCTCATCTGTGCGATCGGTTCATCGCGGAAGGATGTCACGTCATCGGGATGGATAATCTCATCACCGGCGACCTGAAGAATATCGAACATCTTTTTCACCTCGAACATTTTGAATTCTATCATCATGATGTTTCAAAATTCGTTTTCGTTCCCGGCGATCTCCATTACATCCTCCATTTCGCTTCACCTGCTTCACCGATCGATTATCTCAAGATCCCGATCCAGACACTGAAAGTTTCTTCACTCGGCACGCACAATCTGCTCGGACTGGCGAAAGTGAAAAAAGCGAGAATACTTGTCGCGTCCACTTCCGAAGTGTATGGCGATCCGACCGTTCATCCGCAAACTGAAAATTACTGGGGAAATGTGAACCCGATCGGGCCGCGCGGAGTGTATGACGAAGCAAAGCGATTCATGGAAGCGATCACGATGGCGTATCATACCTATCACAAGCTTGAAACACGCATCGTGAGAATTTTCAATACGTATGGACCACGCATGCGACTGAATGACGGACGTGTGCTGCCTGCTTTCATCGGCCAGGCGTTACGCGGGGAAGATCTCACCATTTTCGGAGACGGTTCTCAAACGAGAAGTTTCTGTTACGTGGATGATCTTGTTGAAGGAATTTATCGTTTGCTCATGAGTGATTATGCGCAACCGGTGAACGTCGGAAATCCTTCGGAGATCACCATTAAGGATTTTGCCGAAGAGATCATCAAACTCACAGGTACAAAACAGAAAGTGGTGTATCATGAATTGCCGCAGGATGATCCCAAGCAACGTCAACCGGATATCACGCTCGCGAAAAAAATACTCAACTGGGAACCGAAGATCGATCGGGCAGAAGGATTGAAAAGAACGTACGCTTATTTCAAAAACCTGAGCAGCGAGGAGCTGAATAAAAAGGAACACCGCGAATTCGAAAAGAAGTAGCATGGAGAAAGAATATTTCGTTCACCCTTCAGCCATCGTCGACGATGGATGCTCCATCGCGAAAGGAGTGAAGATCTGGCATTTCTCCCATATCATGCCGGGATGTGTCATTGGGGAGAATTGCAACATCGGGCAGAACGTTGTCATTTCACCCGAAGTTGTGCTCGGAAAAAATGTGAAGATCCAGAACAACGTTTCACTTTACACGGGCGTGACTTGCGACGATGATGTTTTTCTCGGACCGTCCTGCGTTTTCACAAACGTTACCAATCCAAGAAGTGCGGTGAATCGCCGCGGACAATACGCGAAGACACACGTGGGCAAAGGCGCGAGCATCGGTGCTAATGCGACGATCGTGTGCGGGCATGACATTGGCGCCTATGCGTTCATCGGCGCGGGCGCGGTCGTGACAAAAAATGTTCCGGCTTACGCATTGCTTGTTGGAAATCCGGCGAAACAACTCGGGTGGATGAGTGAATACGGACATCGTTTGGAATTCGACAAATCAGGGATCGCGATCTGTCCGGAATCAAAAGAAAAATACAAACTGGAGAACGGTGCGGTTCACAAATTGTCGAATTGAATCCGTCAGCATCAATAAACAAGTATGATAAAATTTGCAATCATAGGACAGGGTCACATCGGTAAGCGTCATGCGGAGATGGTGAGAAGAAATCCGGGTGGAGTCCTTGTTGCGGTTTGCGATATTCTTTCCAAAGAACAAACCGGTCAGCCTGCGATCCGCGAGCCGTATTATCACTCGGCGGAAGAAATGCTCGCAGCACATCCGGAGATCGAAGTGGTGAATGTTTGCACGCCGAATGGACTTCACGCACAGCACGCGATGCTTGGGCTCGAAAGAGAAAAACACGTTGTCGTTGAAAAACCGATGGCGCTGCATAAGACAGATTGCGAGAATATTCTTCATAAAGCGCTCAATGTACATCGCCAGGTTTTCTGCGTGATGCAGAACAGGTATTCTCCACCTTCCGCCTGGCTGAAAGAGATCGTTGATAAAAAGATCATCGGCGATGTGTACATGGTGCAACTGAATTGCTACTGGAATCGCGATGACCGCTATTATAAAAAAGGCGGATGGAAAGGAACGCAGGAGCTCGACGGCGGAACACTGTTCACGCAATTCTCACACTGGATCGATCTGCTCTATTGGCTGTTCGGTGATGTAAAAAATATCCAGGCGAAATTCGCCGATTTCAATCACGCACGATCGACCGAATTCGAAGATTCTGGGTTTGTGAGTTTTGATTTCGTGAATGGAGGAATGGGTTGCATCAATTATTCGACTGCAGTCTGGGACAAGAATCTCGAAAGCAGTATTTCGCTCATTGGAAGCAATGGAAGTGTGAAGATCGGCGGCCAATACATGGACCAGGTGGAATACTGCCACATCAGGGATTATACGTTACCACAACTCGAAGAAACCGCACCTGCTAATGATTACGGTGCATACAAGGGGTCAGCGAACAATCATCATTTCATGATCCAGAACGTGATCGATACACTCACCGGTAAAACAACCATTACAACCAACGCGCTCGAAGGAATGAAAGTGGTGGACATGATCGAACGGATCTATTCACTCCGCAAACCGGACCGCAAATCATAATTCTGAAATTGAATATTCATCATGGGAATACAGAAAGACATCATTGATAAAAAGGCGAAGATCGCAGTTATCGGACTCGGTTATGTTGGATTGCCGATCGCACTCGCCTTCGCGAAAAAAGTGAAAGTGATCGGATTCGACATCAACGAGAAGCGGGTGAAAATGATGCAGAAGGGAATTGATCCGAGCAATGAACTCTCAGCGGCAGATTTCAAAAATTCAGCGATTGAATTCACCGCATCACTCGATAAACTCAGAGAAGCGAAATTCTTCATCATTGCGGTTCCGACCCCAATTGACGAACACAATCTTCCCGATCTGAAACCGTTGATCGGCGCATCCACTTCTGTAGGTAAAGTCCTGAAGAAAGGTGATTATGTGGTGTATGAATCCACGGTTTACCCGGGCTGCACCGAAGAAGATTGCATTCCTGTTCTCGAAAAAGAATCAGGTTTGAAATTCAAAAAGGATTTCAAAGTCGGCTATTCTCCGGAGCGGATAAATCCCGGCGATAGAGAGCACACGATCACGAAGATCCTGAAAGTGGTTTCCGGCTGTGATGCAGATTCACTCGAAGAGATCGCGAAGACCTACGAGATCATTGTAGAACCCGGAACACACCGTGCCGCTTCGATCAAAGTGGCTGAAGCGGCGAAGATCATAGAGAACACGCAGCGTGATGTGAACATCGCGTTGATGAACGAACTCTCGATCATTTTCTCCAAGATGGGAATTAATACGTATGATGTGCTTGCTGCTGCCGGAACAAAATGGAATTTTCTGAAATTCTCACCGGGACTTGTCGGCGGACATTGTATCGGTGTCGATCCATATTATCTCACGCACAAAGCGGAGTCGCTCGGCTATCATGCACGCGTGATCAACAGCGGACGTTATGTGAATGATTCGATGGGATTTTACGTTGCGAAAACAACGGTGAAAAAAATAATCGGAGCGGGAAAGAATATCTCGAAGTCGAAAGTGCTCGTGATGGGCGCCACCTTCAAAGAGGACGTGAGCGATATCCGCAATTCAAAAGTTTCTGACATCATCAAAGAATTAAGATCATTCGGAGTGGAAGTCGATGTGGTGGATCCGCATGCCGACAGTGATGAATTGAAACATGAATACGGTTTCGGGCTGAACAAACTCGGGAAGAATTATGATGGCGTCATCGTCGCGGTAGGCCACAAGGAATACAAAGGCCTGGATGAAAAATATTTTCAGTCCATCATGAGTGCGAATGGTGTACTGGCCGATGTAAAGGGATTGTACAGGGGTAAAGTAAAAAAGCTAACTTACTGGAGTCTTTAAAAAAACCAAAAACCTATGGCACTCTTCAAAGCAAACCCAGGCGAAAAAACGCTCCATACTTCGAGAGCATTCTGGAACAAATCAAAAATGATGGCTTACCTCGGAACGCTGCACATTACTGATCAGCGGGTGGTGTACGAGAAGGACGCTAATCTGAACACAGGTATTCTCGTTCAACTTCTCGTTAAATCAACCCGGGCGAGGATCGTGATGGACATGCCGCTCGCTTCGATCAATAAAGTTGTCATCAGAAGAAAAAAAGCGTTGGTCGGGCAGAAGGAGATCGTTCGTTTTACGTTTGAAGGCAACGGAACAAGTCTGACCGTTCAGCCGGATAACTACGAAGAAGTATTTGCGCTGGTTCCTAACCAGGAAGAAGTTCCCTGGAAAGAAGCATAGCATTCCTGATGCCTTCCTTCAAACTCCTTGTCGGTGAAAAACTGATCGTTAACGATCCGCATGTTTCGTGGAGAAAAGGCGGATTGAGTGCAGTCAACGGCCAATTGAAACTCACGGACAGAAGAATTGTATTCATCAGGGACGCGCATCCGTTCGCGATCTTTTTTCTTTATCTCATTCCGTCGATGCGTAGTGCAATGGAACTCGAATACGATCTGAAAAAAATAAAAAAAGTTTCGGTGGTGGAATACGGAAAAGAAAAACGCCTGACGATCGATCCGGGAAATGAACGGCCGAAGGAATTTGAAACGATGAAAGCGATGACATTCGAGAGCGAGATAAATAAGTTAATTTTGAATTCGTAGTATGAAAAAGATCCTCATCACCGGTGGTGCCGGGTTCATCGGTTCGCATGTTGTTCGCCGTTTCGTGAATAATTATCCCGATTATCATATCTACAATCTTGATGCACTCACATATGCGGGCAATCTCGAGAACCTGCGTGACGTTGAATCAAAACCGAATTACACGTTTGTCAAAGGAAATATCTGCGATGCGGATTTCATCCAGAAACTTTTCGCGGTGCATGATTTTGATCATGTGATCCATCTCGCGGCCGAATCGCACGTCGATCGTTCCATTTCCAACCCGATCGAGTTCGTGATGACGAATGTTGTCGGCACTGTCAACCTGCTGAACGCTGCCAAACATTCGTGGAATGGAAAGTTTGATGGAAAAAGATTCTATCATGTTTCAACTGATGAAGTATACGGTGCGCTTGGAGAGAAAGGAATGTTCACCGAAGAGACTAAATACGATCCGCATTCGCCTTATTCCGCTTCAAAAGCAAGTTCCGATCATTTCGTTCGTGCGTATCATGACACGTACGGATTGCCTGTTGTCATTTCGAATTGTTCCAACAATTACGGCTCGCATCACTTCCCGGAGAAATTGATCCCGCTTGCGATCAACAATATCCGCCACAACAAGCCTGTTCCGGTTTACGGAAAGGGAGAGAATGTGCGCGACTGGTTGTGGGTGGAAGATCACGCGCGTGCGATCGATGTGATATTGCACAAAGGAAAGAATGGAGAAACGTACAACATCGGCGGACACAACGAATGGAAGAACATTGACCTGATCCGTTTGCTGTGCAGGATCATGGATAAAAAACTGGATCGTGCAGATGGAGAATCGGAAAAACTCATCACGTTCGTGAAAGATCGGGCGGGACATGACCTGCGTTATGCGATCGATGCGGCGAAGCTGAAGAATGAATTGGGATGGATGCCGTCGCTGCAATTCGAAGAAGGTTTGGAAAGAACAGTCGACTGGTATCTCTCCAACCAGCAGTGGCTCGATCATGTAACATCGGGTGCTTACCAGAAATATTACGAAGGGCAATACGTGAAGCGGTAATGAGCGGAAAGACCTGGCATAATTCTGAAATTTCTTCAAAACGATTTCTCGTAACGGGGGGCGCAGGGTTCATCGGGTCGCATCTCGTGGACTACCTGATGACGAATGGAGCGAAGGAAGTGCGTGTGCTCGATGATGTGTCGACCGGGTTCATCCAGAACATCGAACGCTTTCTCGATGAGAAGAATTTCAAATTCATCAGAGAAAGCATTACCGATCTTTCGTCCTGTAAAAAAGCATGTGATGGAATTGACATTGTGCTGCATCACGCCGCGCTCGGATCTGTTCCGCGTTCCATTGACGATCCGATATCGACCCACAATGTGAATGCAACAGGATTTCTGAACATGCTCGTCGCTGCTAAGGAAATGAAGATGAAAAAATTCATTTATGCCAGTTCTTCTTCTGTTTATGGTGATAATGAAGATGAAATAAAAACAGAAGAGCGTGTTGGCAAAGCATTATCGCCATACGCAGTGACGAAAAAACTGAACGAGCAATACGGAAAAGTTTTTGCGGACGTGTACGGAATGGACATCACGGGCCTTCGCTATTTCAATATTTTCGGTCCGCGGCAGAGTCCGACGGGTGCTTATGCAGCAGCGATCCCGTTGTTCATTGATGGCTTGCTGAACAACAAGCCGGTTTTCATAAATGGCGACGGCTCGCAGTCGCGCGATTTCACGTTCGTGGAAAACGTGGTGCAGGCGAATATGAAAGCATGCGGAATGGAAAACGGGAATGGAGAAGTGTTCAATATCGCAGCAGGCGGAAGCATTTCGGTGAGAGAAGTTTTTGAATTGCTGAAGAAGATCACCGGCTCGAATGTGGAAGTGCAGCACCGTGAAGGAAGAAAAGGAGAGATCAGGAATTCGAGAGCGGATATTTCAAAAGCGAAGAAAGCATTCGGATATTCACCGGAGGTGAATGTGGAAGAAGGTTTGGTACAAACCGTAGAGACGCATCGTAATGCGTCCCGGTAAAAGCAAGCATCGTAATGCGTCTCGGTAAAACACATCATGCAAACCGGCCGATACAAACACTATAAAGGAAAATTCTACGAGGTGATCGGAACCGTCCGTCATTCCGAAACGCTGGAGGAAATGGTCCTGTATAAGGCGTTGTATGAATCGCCTGAGTTTGGCAAAGATCAATTGTGGGTGCGGCCGCTGAAAATGTTTTCGGGAAGGGTGATGGTGGAAGGAAAGGAAGTTGCGAGGTTTGAATTTGTGGGTTGATTACAGATTTATTTTTCCACAAACGTTCATAAATTCTCGGCGCTTCTGTGTCTCCCTGGCCATGTTTCCAGCCGTGTGAAGGTTACATTTGTCAATAGAGAAAATCATTCAGTAAATCCGATCGATCTGTAATCCGTATATCCGTACAATCCGTAATTGATCCCCCGATATGTCTATCACCGAAAAATTAAACATCCGTAAAGTTGCCGTCGAGCTCGGTATTACTCCGCAGCAGGTAGAAACGACCATCGCACTTCTTGACGAGGGAGCTACCGTTCCGTTCCTGTCCCGCTACAGAAAAGAAGCGACTGGTTCACTCGACGAAGTGCAGATCATGAACGTGCGAGATCGCATGACTGTGTTGCGCGAAATGGAAAAACGCCGTGAATTCATTCTGTCCACGATCGAAGAGCAGGGAAAGATGACGGATGAACTGCGCGATAAAATTGTGAAAGCAGATACGATCACGGCACTCGAGGATCTTTATCTTCCATACAAGCCGAAACGCAAAACACGTGCGACCGCCGCTAGAGAAAAAGGGCTGGAGCCACTCGCGCTGAAAATTTTCAACCAGGAAAATTGCGACATCAAAGCGGAAGCGGAGAAATATATTTCATCCGAGCACGCGATCGCTGATGCGGACGAAGCGCTCGATGGCGCGCGTGACATTGTCGCAGAGATGATCTCCGAAAATCCGGAAGCGCGTGATGCACTGCGTAAACTCTTCCGCGAGAGTGCGCTCGTCCGTTCGCGCGTGGTGGCAGGAAAAGAACACGAAGGAGAAAAATTCCGAGACTATTTCAACTGGGACGAAAAACTCATGAGTTGTCCTTCGCACCGTATGCTCGCCATGCGCCGCGGAGAGAATGAAGGGATTCTGTTACTCGATGTTGCGCCTGATGCCGATTCGGCAATTGAAACGCTGAGTAAGAAATTCATCAAAGGAAAAGGTGAAATTGCGGAACAGATGAAAGCTGCGGTAGTTGGTTCTTACAAAAGATTATTGCAGCCTTCACTCGAAACGGAATTCCGCGAACTCACCAAAGAAGATGCCGATAAAAAAGCGATCGATGTATTCGCGCAGAATCTCCGCGAACTTCTGCTCGCATCTCCGCTCGGACAGAAAACAATTCTCGCGCTCGATCCGGGTTTCCGCACAGGATGTAAAGTGGTGGTGCTCGACAAACAGGGAAAATTACTCGAGAACGATGTGATCTATCCGCACAACGGTCATCGTGAACGCGCGGAAGCAGAAGATACCTTGTTCCGTCTTCTTGCGAAACATCATGTGGAAGCAATTTCCATTGGCAATGGAACGGCCGGAAGAGAAACGGAGGAATTCGTCCGCAGCATTCCCGAATTGCCGAAAGAGATCATGATCGTGATGGTGAATGAAAGCGGCGCATCCATTTATTCGGCATCTGCTGTTGCGCGTGAAGAATTTCCGGATAAAGATGTTACGGTGCGCGGCGCGGTTTCCATCGGAAGAAGATTGGCCGATCCGCTGGCGGAACTCGTGAAGATCGATCCGAAATCCATTGGTGTGGGACAATACCAGCACGACGTGGATCAGAATTTATTGAAGAAAAAACTGGATGAAGTGGTGGAGAGTTGCGTGAATGCAGTAGGAGTGGAGCTGAATACCGCAAGTAAACAATTGCTTTCTTATGTCGCAGGCATCGGCCCGGCGATCGCAAAATCCATTGTCGAATATCGTGATGAGAATGGCCCGTTCCGTTCGAGAAAAGAAGTGCTGAAAGTTCCGCGTCTTGGTGAAAAAGCATTCGAACAGGCTGCCGGATTTCTTAGAATAAGAAATGCAAAAGATCCGCTCGACAGAAGTGCCGTTCACCCGGAATCGTATCACATCGTTGAACAGATGGCGAAAGATGTGAATTGTTCGGTCGATGAATTGATGACCGACAAAGACAAACGCAAAACAATTGACCCGAAAAAATATATTTCTCCGACTGTCGGTTTGCCAACGCTCAATGATATTCTGAAGGAATTGGAAAAACCGGGAAGAGATCCGCGTAAATCTTTTGAAGCGTTCAAATTCCAGGATGGCGTGAACGCGATCGAAGATCTGAAAGAAGGAATGCGTTTGCCGGGTATCGTAACGAATGTCACCAACTTCGGCGCGTTCGTCGACATCGGCGTTCACCAGGACGGACTCGTACACATCTCTCAACTCTCCGATACCTTCGTCGACGATCCGAATAAAATTGTGAAAGTCGCGCAGCAGGTAATGGTCACCGTGACCGAAGTTGATGTGCAGCGGAAAAGAATTGCGCTCTCGATAAAAGGAGAATCTGTCGCGAAGAAGCAGGAGCAACGGAAAATTCCTATTCCGAAATCTGGTTCATCCGGTTCTGCGAAACAAAAAACTTCTGCGAATGATTGGCAGGATCAACTCGCGGCGCTCAAGGGAAAGTTGGGTGGGTAATTGCCAATTGAACAATTCCCAATTGCCAATTCATTGTCAAACCAAATGGCCAACACAAGTGCAGCATCGTCCATTGAAAAATTGGACATTGGTAATTGTGCAATTGGTAATTGTGTAATTGGTCATTGGTAATTGCTTCGTATCTTCACGGTACACTCTCATGGGAATTTTCAGCATTTTCAAAAGATCCGCTCCGGGCGAACCGGTCGACCTGTCTGTCATCGGGATCGATATGCATTCCCATTTCATTCCCGGAATTGACGACGGTGCAAAGACAATGAAAGATTCCATCGAGTTGCTTCGTTCCATGGAAGAGCTCGGTTACAAAAAAGCGATCACCACGCCGCACATCATGAGCGATTTTTTCCGCAATACACCGGAGATCATTTCCACCGGGCTCGAACAGGTGCAGCAGGCGGCGCGAAAAGAAGGTCTCACCATTCAGATCGAAGCCGCTGCGGAATATTATTTCGATTACGAGCTCGAAGGAAAAGTGGAGAAGGAAAAACTGCTCACGTTCGGAAATAATTATTTTCTCTTCGAAGTTTCGTACATGAATCCGCCCGATAATCTCGAAGCATTCATTTTCAAACTCATCACCACCGGTTACAAACCTGTTCTTGCGCATCCCGAGCGTTACCCCTTCTGGTTTTCTAAATCGCTCGAGAAATTCGAGAAGCTCAAGGACAAAGGCGTGCTCTTTCAGCTCAACATCAATTCGCTCACGGGCCATTATTCGCTCGAGTCAAAACGCGTCGCCGAGCAGATGATCGACAATGGCTGGTATGAATTCATCGGCACCGATTGTCACCACATGGGCCACGTGCAGCTGCTCAAAAAAGCCCGCGGGGAAAAAGCGTTGAAGAAGTTGATCGAGAGCGGAAATCTGCGGAATTCTTCTTTGTGATTTTTTTGGTAGGGACGCAATGCTTTGCGTCCCTACCTTTTGTATTTCCATCTTTTGTGGCTCCACAACCACGACTCGGGATTTTTCCGGATATCGCTTTCCAGTTGTCTCGTCACTTTTTCCGTGATCTCGCCGTACGCGGTTTCCTTCGGTTTGTCGGTGATGAGGATCATGTCGAGTGAGTAATAACCTCTTTTTATTTTATTGATGCGCGCATAAAAAACAGGCTGATCGAAATCCTTCGCGAACTTTTCCGTGCCGAACATCACGCCGGTTTCCTGGTTCAGGAAATTCATCCAGTAACATTTCGAATCCTTCGCCGGCGACTGATCGATCGCGAAAAATGTTGCGGTAGGTTTCGGATGCTGTTGCCGGAAAAATTCTTTCGTCTTGTCTGCCGGCACGAGTATCGTTCCGAACCTGCTTCTTGAATCGTTCACTTTCCTGTCAAAGAATTTATTCGTGAGCGGGCGATACAGCACCACGGCCTGGTGATCGAAAAAGGAATTGCATCCGGCGAGGAACATTTCCCAACTGTTGAAATGCCCGATCGCGATCACCACACTTTTTCCTTCCGCCGCGAATTTGTTGAGCAAAGAAAGATCATTCGCCACCAGGTGCTTTCTCATTTTCCGGAACGGGATCGTGAACGGTTTGAATCCTTCGAGCAACAGGTCGCCGAGAAAACGGTAAAATCCTTTTTCTATCTTTTTGCGTTCCGCTTCCGTTTTTTCAGGGAAAGAATTCGCAAGATTCGTCCGCACCACTTTTTTCCTGTAGCCTGCAATACGGTAGAGCACAAAGTATGTTAAGCGCGATAACACGTGCAGCAGCGGAAAAGGCAGCAGCGATACCGGGATCATGACGAGATAATAGAGGAGAAACGAGAATATTATCATTGGTAAAAGCTGGCTAAAGATACCGCTTCGCCATGTAAAGCCTCCACTGGTTTTTACTATCTTTGTACGTACCCTTCGGGGATCCCAAAATCAGCTATGGACAAGAAAATTCAGGAGGGCGTGACCAACTCCACAGGTATGGAGTACAACACGCAACAACCGGCAATGGCCATTTCCGAATACGGCAGAAATGTTGAGCGGATGATCGAATATTGCCTCACGTTAAAAGATAAAGAAGAACGTTCACGCTGCGCGCGCAGCATCGTGCGGGTGATGGCGATCCTCAATCCGCAGATGAAAGAGTATGCCGACTACGAACATAAGTTGTGGGATCATCTCTTCATCATGAGCAATTTCGATCTCGATATCGACTCACCGTATCCTAAACCGAAGAAAGCCGAACTCGAATCGAAACCGGAACGCGTTCCTTATCCGCAGAGCAATATCAAGTTCAAACACTACGGCAAGATCCTCGAAGACCTCATCCAGAAAGCGATGACGGAGACGGATGACAAGAACCGCGAGATCTTCACCGACCAGCTCGCACAGCTGATGAAGAAACAATATCTGAACTGGAACAGGGATTCGGTGAACGATGCACTGATCGTGGAGCAACTCGAGAATCTTTCAGGCGGAAAACTGAAAGTGAGCGAGCAATTCCGTTTCCTGCATACCAGCGAAATTCTTCCGAAGAATGCCATTCCGCAGAACCAGATGCAGCATCATTCGAACAAGAAGAAAATGATGAACAAGAAAAAGAAAAAAAGATAATTTCAGTTGTCAGCACCAGTTGTCATTGCCCATATTCATTTGAGTTCTGCAACTGAAAACTGACAACCGACAACTGACAACTGAAGAATGGCTTCATTCGAAATCACAGGCGGAAAAAAACTGAAAGGGGAACTCATTCCTCAAGGCGCGAAGAACGAAGCGCTGCAGATCCTTTCCGCGGTTCTCCTCACTTCCGAAAAGATCACCATCTCCAACATCCCCGACATCATCGATGTGAATAAACTCATCGACCTGTTGCGCGACCTCGGCGTGAAAGTGGAGAAGACCGGCCACGAAGAATATTCTTTCCAGGCCGATGAGGTGGATATTGATTACATCAATTCCGATAAATTCAAGAATAAGGGCGGCGCGCTTCGTGGATCGATCATGATCGTCGGGCCGCTGCTCACACGTTTCGGCAGGGGGTATATTCCGAAACCGGGTGGAGACAAGATCGGCAGAAGAAGGCTCGACACACATTTCATCGGTTTCGAAAAACTCGGCGCGAAATTCGAATACGATTCCGAAGCCGAATTTTTCAAAGTTCATGCGAAACGATTGAAAGGCGGGTACATGTTACTCGATGAAGCGTCCGTAACAGGAACCGCCAATATCGTGATGGCCGCGGTTCTCGCCGAAGGAAAAACAACGATTTACAATGCGGCATGCGAGCCCTATCTTCAGCAGCTCTGCAAAATGCTGAACAGGATGGGCGCGAAAATTTCCGGTATCGGTTCCAACCTGCTCACGATAGAAGGAGTGGAAAAGCTCGGTGGAACTACGCACCGCATGTTACCCGATATGATCGAAGTCGGAAGTTTCATCGGGCTCGCGGCGATGACGCAATCCGAGATCACGATCAAAAATGTCGCTTACGATGAACTCGGAGTAATTCCGGATACCTTCCGCCGTTTGGGAATTCAAATGGAACGACGCGGCGAAGATCTTTACATACCCTCGCAGAAGTCTTACGAGATCGAGACCTTCATCGACGGATCCATTCTTACGATAGCCGATGCGCCATGGCCGGGTTTCACGCCCGACTTGCTGAGTATCGTTCTCGTCGTGGCGACACAGGCAAAAGGAAGCGTACTCATTCACCAGAAAATGTTCGAGAGCCGTTTGTTCTTCGTCGATAAACTCATTGACATGGGCGCGCAGATTATTCTCTGCGATCCGCACCGCGCTACGGTAATCGGTCTTGGACGCGGTCATTCCCTGCGCGGCGTGACCATGGTTTCGCCGGATATACGGGCGGGCGTATCGCTGCTGATTGCGGCACTTTCCGCAAGTGGAAAAAGCACCATTCACAACATTGAGCAGATCGATCGCGGGTACCAGAACATTGATGAACGATTGAAAAAACTTGGTGCAGATATTGTGAGAAAGTGATTGGTTGTTTAGCTACTTGTGTTACATATGTTGGTTTATTGCAACTTAAGCAACCAACAAACACAAGAAACTTAAGAAACTCAAGCAACCAACAAACACAAGCAACATAAGAAACACAAGCAACCAACAAACACAAGCAACTTAAGCAACTGAAGAAACAAAGCAACCGATCCAACATGAAAAAGTCACTGGTCATCATTTTGTTTTTATTCTCCGCGGGTGTATTCGCACAAACACTTCCGAACGGAAATGTAGAGGGCGTGAACGTGGGAAATATCGCGCCGGAGATCATCATGAAGAATCCGAAAGATTCCTCACTCGCGCTTTCTTCTCTTCGCGGAAAGATCGTTCTGCTCGATTTCTGGGCTTCCTGGTGTCATCCCTGCCGCAATGAGAATCCGTACGTGGTGAAAGCGTACAAACAATACCGAGATTCTTCTTTTGTCGGTGGAGAAACGTTCGATGTGTTCAGCGTTTCGCTCGATAATCCGGGAGGATTGACCTTGTGGACGAACGCGATAAAAGCGGACAGCCTCACCTGGCCATGTCACGTGAGCGATCTGCAGGGCTGGCAAAATGCGGCGGCACAGCGTTACGGAATTTTCCAGATCCCTTCCAATTTTCTGCTCGACGGTAATGGAGTCATTCTTGCGAAAGATCTGCAGGGTGATGCATTATCAGCAGCACTCGCCACGATGACCGATCATGTGAAGAACAATGCAAAAATGAACGCGGCGAAAAAGAAAAAAAAGAAATCGAAAAAGAAGAAAAGTACAACTTCCGGTTTCGGTTCTTCATTCGCCACGCTTACGGAAACGAAAGAACTGAAGGAGCTTATTTCCTGAATTTGCCGCTTGATCAAGCTGACGCCGGGACATCATTCCGGCGTTTTTTTGTCCATTTTTCCCAATAAAAACCGGCAATTCTGCCAATCTGACGCATATCTTTGCACGGTCTGAAATTTGAAGTAGAAAATTGCCATCAACGACATGTTTAAACGGAAAAAAATGGAAGAGAATCAGAAGGAAGAAACGGTGAACGAAACCGCCAAACCGGATCAAAAAAATTCCGGGCAATTGAGCGGTGAACCAACGGATGAAAAGGAAAAGCGGATCAACGAACTGGAAGAACAGTTGTCGGCCCTTAATGATAAATACCTGCGCATCTATTCCGAGTTCGACAATTTCCGCAAGCGCATGGCGAAAGAAAAGATCGAGATCCTGAGTATGGCCGGCGCGGAAATGATCAGGAATCTTCTTCCCGTGCTGGATGATCTCGAACGTGCGATGGCAAATAATGAGAAAGCAACTGACGTGAAGATGGTGAATGAAGGCGTGAATCTTGTTTCGCAGAAATTCAGAAGCATCCTCAATAAAAACGGATTGGAAGCGATCAGCGCGAAAGGGCAACCATTCGATACAGAATTCCACGAAGCGATCACCAACATTCCGGCACCAACACCCGATCTAAAAGGAAAAGTGGTGGAAGAAATTGAAAAGGGTTATCTGCTCAATGGAAAAGTGATTCGTTTCGCCAAAGTAATTGTTGGTTCATAATGGTAGGGGTGCGATGCCTCGCGCCCGTTTACGGAAAAAATAAAATTCTCTGTCCGGCAGAGCGCTAATCGAAGCCGGAAGGAGAAGAAAAAAATAAAATGGCAGCCTTCGACAGGCTCAGTCTGACAAAAGATGAAAAATGAGTAAGAGAGATTTTTACGAGATACTGGGCGTTGGAAAAGGCGCTTCTGCCGATGAGATAAAAAAAGCTTATCGGCAAATGGCGATCAAATATCATCCTGATAAAAATCCGGGCGATAAAACTGCGGAAGATAAATTCAAGGAAGCGGCCGAGGCGTATGAAGTGCTGAGCAACCCGGAGAAGAAACAACGTTACGATCAGTTCGGACACGCCGGTGTGGGAAATGCATCGCAGGGCGGACATGGTCCAGGCGGATTTTCCATGGATGATATTTTTTCGCAGTTCGGCGATATTTTCGGAGGAGCATTCGGTGGTGGCGGATTCGGAGGAGGAAGAGGCGGACGTCGCGTGAATCGCGGATCGAATCTTCGTATCAAAGTGAAATTGACCCTGGAAGAGATCGCGGAAGGCGTGGAGAAAAAACTGAAAGTGCCGAAGTATGTTTCCTGCGATAAATGTCACGGAAGCGGTGCGGCTGGCGGATCATCCACGAGTACGTGTGGTACGTGCAAAGGAACAGGGCAAACGGTGCAGTACATGAACACGATGCTCGGAAGAATGCAGACGACTGCGACATGTCCGACCTGTCACGGCGAAGGACAGATCATCACCGACAAATGCAAGCAATGCCATGGTGATGGTGTGATGCGCGGTGAAGAACAGATCTCGGTGAAAATTCCGGCGGGCGTTCACGATGGAATTCAATTGAGCGTAAGCGGAAAAGGAAACGCGGCACCACGCGGAGGAATTCCGGGTGACCTGATCGTGGTGATCGAAGAAATTCCGCACGAAAAATTCACACGCGACGGAAACAATTTATTTTTCGAACAGCACATCAGTGTACCCGACGCTGCGATGGGCACCAGTTTGGAAATTCCAACGCTCGACGGAAAAGCAAGAGTAAAAGTGGAAGCCGGGACACAGAGCGGAAAAATTCTCCGTTTGAAAGGAAAAGGTTTACCTGATCTGAACGGCTACCACCGCGGCGATCTGCTCGTGAACATACAGGTGTGGACACCAACTCATCTTTCGAGCGAGGAGAAGAAAATCCTGGAAAAGCTGAAAGATTCACAGAACTTCAAACCGAATCCGGGAAAGAAAGACAAGAGTTTCTTTGATCGTATGCGGGAATATTTTGAGTAAGCAGAAAGAAGCCATGAAGTACAGCGGAGCTGACTTCATGGCGGGTCGGCCGAATTTTGGTCGGCGGGATTTGGTATTCAAAATTCAAGATTTATAATTCGTAAAAAGCCGCATCGCTCCATCGGAGTGACCATCCGCGATCGCCGTATTTTTTCGTAAGCATTCGCATCGCTCCATAGGAGCGACCATCCGCGATCGCCGTATTTTTTCGTAAGCATTCGCATCGCTCCATTGGAGCGAACATCCGCGATCGCCGTATTTTTTCGTAAGCATTCGCATCGCTCCATAGGAGCGACCATACGGTAGCACCGTAGGTGCGACGTATGTTTTTGAATGCCCCATAGGGGCATGCCTTTTGAAATGCTGGCCGGATTTCCTAGCCCCGGGATGCCCTGAAGCAATGCAAGCATGCTTCAGGGCGTGACGGGACGAACCGTTTTTTGAAACGCTGCAGGCTTTGCTCCAAAGCATCATAA
>DATJEX010000026.1:0-8373 GCA_035496135.1 Bacteroidia bacterium | reverse complement strand
TTGGTAATTCCTGTGATCAGGATCTCTCCTTCTTTCAGTTTATCGATCTCCGTCGCCGAATTCAGCACACGGGCAATTCCTGAAACGATCCTGCTTCCGATCGCGTTACCTTCCACAATTACATTTCCTTTTGTGCGGAGTGTATATTCTTTATGTACATAAGGCTTCTTCAATTGCTGACCGGTTTCAGGTCTCGCCTGTACGACGTATAGTTTTCCAGAAAGTCCGTCTTTGGCCCACTCAATGTCCATCGGTTTTTTATAATGTTGTTCGATCAGCACCGACCACAATGCAAGTTCATTGATCTCGTCGTCGTCGAGCACCTGTTGCCTTCTTTTTTCAAGCGGCGTTTCGGCATTCACGACTGCTAATCCGGGTTGATGGTCCTGCGCCTGTGCATACTCCATCGTTTTGGCTTTGCTTCCCGTTTTTTTCTGAACGATCGCATTTTTTCCCTGGAGCAATGTTGGTTTGAACACATAGAATTCATCCGGGTTCACAGTGCCCTGCACAATATTCTCTCCGAGTCCCCAGATTCCGGAGATGAGTATGATGTCGCGAAATCCTGTTTCCGGTTCGAGTGTAAAGATCACTCCCGAAGCGCCGAGATCGGAACGCACCATTTTCTGCACACCAACGGAGAGCGCCACTTTCATATGTTCGAATCCATTGTCTTCACGGTATTTTATCGCACGGTCGGTGAACAGGGATATGAAACATTTGTGCACTGCGTTGATGAGCGTTTCAGCTGTGCGAATGTTCAGGTATGATTCATGCTGTCCGGCGAAACTGGCTTGCGGAAGATCTTCAGCGGTCGCACTGCTTCTCACCGCGACATCACACGATTCTCCGTAACGTTCACACAAAGCCGCATAAGCGATCCGGATCTCTTCGCAGAGTTTTTCTGAGAGCGGCATTTCTTCCATCAACGAACGGATCGCACTTCCTGTTTCTTTCAGGTTGGAATAATTTTTCCGGTCGAGCAGCGCCAGCAATTTTTCTATCGGTTCACGCAATTTGTTCCCGTAGATGTAATCCCAATAAGCGTTCACGGTGATCGCAAAACCACCCGGGACATTGATCCCTTTTCCGCTGAGGGCGCTGATCATTTCACCAAGCGACGCATTTTTTCCTCCCACGAGACCGGTATCCGTGACCCTGCAATTCTCGAGTAATGCGATGTATCCTGTTTTTGAATCCCTATTCTCCATTGTCCAGATTTTATATCACAATAGTAGAATTACCGTTCCGGGACACAAATGACCTTCGTCCGCTGAAAACTGATCCTTGTCATAACTTCCTTCGCCTGTTTCCTGGTTTGATGAATGGCATGTGGTTGAATGACTGCCATCATTCCCGTGCATCGTGCCTTATCGGACATTTGAATTCAACATTAAACAAAACATGGAACTGTACATACGCCAAAACTACCTCGATGATCATGCCGAGGATTTCTTTCACCGGTTGAGAGAACTTAATCTCGTTTGTTACGCATCAGATGCGGCGAATGAAATGGAATTCGAGAATGCTTCTGAATTTGAAGAAGCGGTGAAACGGGCGATGGAACTCTGCATTCACGCCGGTATTCCTATTGATGGAAACTTCCGGCGCGTTTATACGTGCAGCGAATCAGTTATAACATACGACTGGAAACTCTCCGTGCTTGCCTACGTCTCGTGTGCCTGAACGGAAGTACTTCAAACAGCAACGTCGCAAGACTGCAGATACAATTACTGAAAGACCAACAGATCAATAAACCACATCATTATGAAATACACTGAAACAATTGACACCAGTCACGAACTGGCAACCGGCTTGCACGACCTGCACAAGGAAAGCAACCAATGGCTTCATTCCATTTATGAATGGGAGAAAGAATCATACGCGATGATCAAGCGTGCTGAAAAAATAAAAGCATCGCGCGAGGTGATGAAGGAGATCAGGAAAATAGCTAACGGGCTTTCATTGCTCAACAGCCTGTTCGACAAACTCTATTCGGACATTTCACAGCACAAACATTCCTTGTTCCTGTTGCTGAAAGAAACACGTCCCGACGAAGAAGCCTACCGCGCCAAACATGAATTGCTGAAAGAGCGCTTCCGTGCGGAAGAAGATCATTTCCGCGATCTCGGAAGAGAAATGTTCAAGATGGAAGAAGCGGCTTATTGATCATTCGCCATGAATGAAACGCTTCAAACGATCTATGATCGCAGGGCGGTCCGGAAATACCTGGACAAAAAGCCATCGAAGGAAACGATAGATTAAATTATCGCTGCCGGAAAAATGGCGCCCTCTGCTATCAATCTCCAGCCCTGGAAATTCTATGTGATAACGGATAAAGAAAAGATCCGTCATTTTTCAAATGCCATCGCTGAAATAGCGAAACCGTTTTTTCATTTATTGACAAGTGACAAAACAAAAGCGGTTGCCGATCCTGTTTTTCACGACGCGCCCGTTGTTATTTTCCTCGTTGCACCGAAAGAAGATCAGTGGTCCGCTCTCGATCTTGGCATGTGCGCACAGAACATGATGCTCGCGGCGAGCTCTCTCGGGCTTGCAACCTGCCCGATCGGGTTTGCGGCATTGCTCGAAAATGCTCCGTCCATATCCGAACTTCATCTTTCAAAGAACGACAGGATCTATCTCGCACTAACACTCGGTTATGGAAATGAATCGCCGGAAGTGCATCCGCGCGCAGGAGAAAACGTTTTCTATTTATAAATACAAGTTCTTCAAAACTGTTCCAAAAGAAAGATCCGGCCTGTGAAAATGGGCCGGATCTTTTATTTGTATTCGCGAATGAAGAAGTTCGTTACCGCGGTTTTGATTTCGGAGTGGTAGTCTGGCGTGGCGGCGGAACCTGGTCCACTTTACGCGGAGGAATTTGATCGACCTGGCGCGGAGGAATTCTCGGCGGTTGTGAGATCGGAACTTTCGGTTTGTACACCGGCGGAGTAGTGTTCGGATTCTGCGTCGGGCGTGAAGTGTTCGGATTACTCGGCACAGCGACATCAGGATTGGCCACCGGCGCATTATTTCCACGCTCACCCGGAGCAACTGAAGGAACAACTGAAGGAGAAATAAGATTGGGATAAGTTGCCGGTGCTGTCTTGATGTACTCATCACGTGTCATGGGTTGATCGGGATGCTGAACATTGTAATCTGCACGATTGATCTCTTCTTTTCCCAGTTCACTCAATCTCGCCGCACGGCCTGTTTCAGAAGTGAAGAATGTGGAATTCAATCTTGGTTGTTCAGAAGAGATCCAGTTACCGACCACACGATCCGTAGGACTTGGTATTCTTCTATGTCCGTAGTAATGATGAACACAATAATCGGAGAAGTGACAGTAGTAATAATGATGTTCGTAATGATGACAATACCAATACATATAATAAGGTGTCGGATAACCGAAGTAAACGATCCCGTACGGCGCATAATAATATCCACATGCATACCAGTATGGATAAGGATACCAGTATGGATAATCCCACCACCATGGATAACCGTACCAATAAGGATAAGGATAACAATGGTAATTGACGATCACCGTTTCATTCACGATCGTTGTTTGCTGTCCGGCGTTATGTTCACTTTGATAATCATTGGTAGCCTGTGTGAATTCTTTTTTTGCAAGCGAATCTTTTTCGAGTCCCGCTCTCCAGTCCGCAGCCTCTTTTGCCCGCGCTTCGGCGACAACAATACTCAGTGAATCGAATTGATGATCCAGTTTTGCGGAATAACGTCTCGAAAGATCGCCCGCTTTCACCGCCATGCGCATACTGTTGCCGAGCAATTCGATCAGTTCAGGATAACGCACAAGTGTGTGGAATGATCCATGTACTGCTGCAGGATAACCGGAAAGCAATTCACTGAACGAAGAATCGGTTGTCTTGTTCAGCGCAACAATTCCCTGGAGCGTAGAATAATTTTCTTTATAACCCGTCGTCGCATCTTCCCTTACATCTTCCGGATATTTCGCGGCAATGACCGTAATGTCCTTTTCCTTTCCGGCGTTCACGAGTTCTTCTGCGAGACCATTATAGCGCGTGATATTCCACAAGCGCTGCTGTTCATCTTTCGTGCGAATGCCAACGAGATCGCGGAAACGCTGTTGCGTTGTTTTCTGCAATTCCTGTATGCGCAGGATCGCGTCAGGATAAATACAAACATTGAGCGCGGCTTTTCTCACACTATCGGGATAAGCAGCAAGCGAAATCGTGGCCGCACTGTCCTCTTTCAATAAAGCCGATAGCGGATCGGATGCCTCGCTCTTCTCCGACTTCTGGCGGGTGAACAAAAAGAAAAGGAATGATCCGAGCAAAAGCACTACAGCTATTCTCGACAGGCTGTTTTTATTTGATCTTGTTTTCATGGTCTTTGAATTAAACGATGATAAAGGAACGCTGTACGGTCTTCTTCTGAAATGACCTTTTACTATCGTGACAGTGACAGATATCATGCGTGCATCCCCTCGCCCCTTCGCCTTTCTTAACGCCACAAAAACTGACCGAATTCAGGTTTGTTCATGATCACGCCGGATTTTGATGTTCGTCAATCACAGGCGCAGCTGCTGATAATATGTTTGCGGGGAATTCAAATGGAATTCAAACACAATTCTTAACTAAAAACAATTATCATGAAAAAGATTACACTAGCGATGTTTATGTGTGTGCTGGGCCTGACGGGACTACATGCGCAGATTCTATCGTGTTCGGATCTTAACGGATACGTTAGTTCGAAAAACACCTCGGGTACGGGAAACTATACCCTTCAGCTGGGGCAGGAAGAAAAAGCCGCCCAGACCTATCACTATTCCAGTTCAGGAAAAGTGGCGAGCGTACGCGTTTACGGAAATTATCCCGGGTTATCATCCGGAGTTCCTTTGCGCGTAAGCATTTCAAATGTGGATGCGAATGGAAGACCAACTTCCGCCATCCAATCATCGAATGTAACCTGGTGGTGGTTCAACAATGCCGCAGGATACATTACCGTCAATTTCAGCGGTGGCGGCGTTTTTGTGAACAACAATTTCGCTGTTACTGTGGAGGTGCGCAGTGCTTCTCCATGGGGAAATTCATTCATGCTGCAGTATACGGGAAATGGCGAAGGCAATGGTGAAGACCTTGCGTCACTCGCCGGAACTTCTACCGGTAACAACTGGACCAGCGCGATGACCGATTTCAATCGTGACGGAGATTTCTACCTGGTTCCGAGAATGACGAATTACATCACTCCGGATTTCAATGTAAGTTCTCCATGCAACGCGGTGAACACACCGGTGATCTTCACGAACACATCTTCCATGACCATGGATGAAATGTTCAACACGATCGCTCTTCCTTCTTACAGCGGAACAGAGAATTTCTATTCCTGGGATTTCGGTGATGCTTCAGCAGTGTCACATCTCGCGAATCCTGCACACAGTTACGCGACAGCAGGATCATACACGGTTTCACTTACGTGTACGATCGACGGATGGAACAACGATTGTTCGTTCAGCACATCACGCGTTATATCTGTAGGACTCGGACTCAGCGCAACTTCTACTTCAGTAAGCTGCAACGGTGGTTCGAACGGATCCATCACACTTACCGCAACCGGCGGCGCTCCTGCATACACCTACCAGTTGGGCGCAGGATCATACCAGGCGGGCAACACATTCAGCGGACTCACCGCAGGAAGTTACGGTCTGACAGTAATGGATAATGTAGGATGCACAGCAAATGCATCAGTGAACATCACACAACCACCTGCGATCATCATCAACCCGATCTCTTCCACCAATTCAAGCTGCGGAAATAATGACGGTGCGCTTCTTGTTACCGCAAGCGGCGGAACCGGTGCACTTCAGTACCAGCTCAACTCGAACGCGTTCCAGTCTTCCGGTTCATTCACGAATCTCGGATCTGACTTTTACACGATCACGGTGAAAGATGCGAACGGATGCACGGCAAGTAATTATGGTGTAGTGAACGACCAGGGCGGACCTACACTCACGATCACTTCTACGACGAATGTTTCCTGCAATGGCTCAAGCAACGGATCGATCGTGATGAACGGAACCGGCGGATCCGGTGTTCTCCAGTACAGTATCAATGGAGGAATAACATGGCAGACGAACGGTTCATTCCTCAATCTTGCAGCAGGAGATTATCTCTGCATGGTGAAAGATGCGAACGGATGTTCTTATTCTATAAAGATGACATTGACTCAGCCACAGCCAATTTCATTCCGTGTTACGACCACACCGGTCAATTGTAACGGAGATCATGACGGATCCATCACTGCAGTGAACGGAATTGGTGGAACAGGAACTTATTCCTACAGCCTGGACAACCAGAGCTTCCAGTCATCAAACGTTTTCAATGGATTGCTTGCCGGAACGTACACTGTTTATCTCCGTGATATCGCAGGATGCACAGCAACACAAACGGCGACAATTACACAACCAACCGCGATCATCGCGAGCACATCGGTGATCAATACAGGATGCAACGGATCATTCGACGGAGCGATCACAGTCAATGCAACTGGCGGAACTGCTCCATACATCTACAGCACAAACGGAGAGAATTTCCAGTCATCCAATATTTTCACGGATCTCGAAAGCGGAGTTTATAATGTTGTTGTAAGAGACGCGAATGGATGTCAATCCATCGTTATCGCTACTATCACACAGCCAAGCGTGATCAGCGCAAGCATTACGACAGGTTCTTCCACATGCGGTAACGCAAACGGAACAATGCTCGTAGTAGGAAGCGGCGGAACCGGTTTCGGTTATGAGTACAGTATCGACGGAGTCAATTTCAATACAGGCGGATCTTTCAGCGGACTTACTTCCGGAACTTATGACGTTGTTGTAAGAGACGCGAATGGCTGCGAGAATGTTTTCGAAGCTTCTATTGTTGACGCGAACGGACCAACGATCACTTCATTGAGCAGCACCAACGCAAGCTGCAATGCTTCTGATGACGGTACGATCACCGTGAACATCGTATCAGGCGGAACAGGCACACTTCATTACAGCATTGGTTCTACCTGGCAATTGTCGAATTCATTCACCGGCCTCAACGCCGGCACCTATGACGTTCTTGTGCAGGATGCGAATGGCTGCGTCGGCCAGGACCAGGTTGTCATCACCGAACCAACTGCAATTGTTGTTACAACCACTGTAACCGATGTTACATGCAACGGAAGTGCAACAGGAAGCGTAACTATGAATGCAGCGGGCGGAGCAGGAACACTTGCTTATGCTCTTGATCTCGAAGCTAATTTCCAATCGAGCAACGTATTCGGAAATCTTCCTGCCGGAAACTATGTTGCTGTCGTACGCGACGCAGCTGGTTGCATCGGCCACAGCGACTTTGTGATTGCAGAACCAAGCGCAATTTATGTTGGTGTTGGAATCCTGAATGAAATGTGTTTCGGCGACAACGCCGGTGCACTTTATGTGAACGCAGCTGGCGGAACAGGAATTCTTACCTACAGCATTGATGGAATCAACTACCAGTCTTCTTCTACATTCATCGGTCTCACCGCAGGCACGTATACCGTGTATGTGAAAGACGGAAACGGATGTGTTGAAACAACGGAGGCAACGATCACACAACCTTCCGTTCTTGCCGTGAACTCTACAGTCACCAACGTGATCTGTTCAGGCGGAAATGACGGCGTGATCGATCTGAGCGTTTCACATGGTACCTTTCCATATACATTCGAATGGTCGACCGGTGATGACAGCGAGGATCTCTTCAACCTCACACCAGGCAGCTATTCTGTAACAGTTACCGACGCAAACGGTTGCCAGGTCACACAGAGTTTCGTGATCACACAACCTGCAAACGTTCTTTCTGTTAACGGTGTCATCGTGGATGCATCAACAGGAACATCAGCTGATGGCGGCGTGAATCTTACCGTCACTGGCGGAACAGGTCCATATACTTTCCTCTGGAGCAACGGACAGATCACACAGAATCTCGTGGATGTTCCAACAGGAGTTTATTCTGTAATGGTGACCGATGCGAATGGTTGCGTAACTTCCGGACTCTTCTTCGTTGGAAATTTCAGCGGAGTTGATGCGGTCGGAGTTGATGCTTCCACCATCAGTCTCTATCCTAATCCTGCGACATCCAATTTCACTGTCGAGGCAGGAAACCAGAATATCCAGAAGGTTGAGATCATCGACATGCTTGGACAGGTCGTTTATGTTGAAGAACCAAAAGCACAGAAGGTTCAGATCAACACCGACGGCTTGAGCGAAGGCGCTTATTTTGTAGAGTTGTATATCAATGGCAATCGTATTGTCAAAAGATTGCAGGTTTCAAAATAAACACTGGTAAATAAAATGAAAAGAGCAGGTTGACCGCCTGC
>DATJEX010000025.1:0-4371 GCA_035496135.1 Bacteroidia bacterium | reverse complement strand
GAGTGCTCCGGTAATGCAGGCGAGAAGAATGACGGAAAATTTCAGCAGCGCGCGCGAGGGATACTTCCACGTCAGCATCAACCCGATCGTTGCAGGAGCAAGCGCCGCGAGCAGGTAGAATTTGGTGAGGAAGAGCAGCAGGATGGAAAATAATACAGGAATGGCGCGAAGGATTTTTCTGTCATCCCGGAATTTGAAGAGCTGATAGAGAAAAATCCCGAGCGCGAAGATCATGATGCTTTCTTTCAGCACACCGCTGGTCCAGAAAACGAGTGAAGGGAAAAAGAAAATGATGGCGGCGAGCGCGAATTTCCATTCCGATAGAAATGCGTAAAATGTTTTGAATAACGCGCACAAGCCGATGAACGCGAGAAAACAGAACAGGAGTGAATGAATGTGATAATTCCCCAATGAGAAAATGCGGAACACTGCATTCAGCCGGATCATGAAATGCGCGTCGTTCAGCAGATGATTGTCGAATTGCTGATACCAGTGATCCATTTCATGATAATATTTCCCGACAGATGGTACGTCATCTCCGATGCCGGACAACATTCTGAAGTAATCGCCCGGATGATCTTTGAGCGAACTGTACATCACATTCCCATCATCAAAATATTTCCAGATGTCGGCGGTTTTCCTATCAGGATAATGATGCGTGTAGATCCACCAGACGGCGAATGAGGCGATGACCTTGACGATGAAAAAGAGGAGCGGGAAAGAACGGTGAAGTCCGGGCAGATGGAAAAACCTGCTTCGCATGATGAGGAACACCATCAAAAGAAAAAGAAGCAGGTAAATGATCCAGGACATTTGCAATTCAGATTTTCAGAAGTGAACACGGGGAAAACCGCCCAGGGCAATGACGATACGCATCAACAGAAAAACGGTCATTACAACAAGCAGGATCAAAGCAATGGGATTGGTGACATTCCTGCTCTGGCTCGTTAACACATAAACCTGGTAACCGGTCAGGATCAAAAGTGCAATACCGATGGGTACGACGACGAATGGTGTCCGGATGATCATGAAAGTGATCACCACAAACATCAATCCCATCGAAAAGAGAAAACGATTCGTTGTGTTGGATAAAAAATGTTTTTTCGGAGAATGTTCGATCGGGACATATTGTGAAAGGATGCCCAGGAGAAGATCTCTGCGTTCAAGATGTTTTGAAATAAGGAGAAAAGGCAGTTTCCTGTCGGTGTAGATCATGAGTGTTCCATCCGGCTCCACCGTTACCTTCGAAATGGAAGAGAACGATAAGTGTAATTCCGTGAGTCCTCTCGAAAATTTAAGTTGATCACCGAGACAAAGCAACCGGAAATTGCGCACAGCCTGTCGTGCCCTCACGACCCTTGTGGTGCCGATAACGACCATGATCGCGATCCAGATCCCGAATCCTTCCATATTCGAGATCCTTAATTGCAGATTTCCCTGCAGGTAAAGGAGCAGGTAGGTGAAAGGTATAATGAGAAAAAGGATCAAAAACCGCAATAAAGTCATCTTTGTGATATCCTTAACGGCTTCTGGACTCAATCGGAATTCCTCAAACATTCCGCAAAATATGAAATAGTTAAGCGGCAAACCCGATGGTGAAAAACATAGAGGTTTTTGTTGATAAAACCGCAAATTCCCCTCTGCATTCTGCGTAATTTTACACTCCTAAAATCCTGAACTATGTCGGCTGTAACCGGAACGCTCACCACTGTAGAAACTGCCAAACAACTCGGACTTCTTCCCGAGGAATTTGAAAAAATAAAAACCATTCTCGGGCGCACGCCGAACTTCACTGAGCTGAGCATTTACTCGGTAATGTGGTCTGAACACTGTTCGTACAAAAATTCCATCGTGTGGCTGAAAACACTTCCGAAAGAAGGCCCGCACATGCTCGCGAAAGCGGGAGAAGAGAATGCCGGTTTGATCGATATCGGTGAAGGACTCGGATGCGCTTTCAAAATTGAATCACACAATCATCCTTCGGCGCTTGAACCTTACCAGGGCGCTGCGACAGGAGTCGGCGGGATCAACCGCGATATTTTCACGATGGGTGCGCGCCCGATCGCGCAATTGAATTCGCTTCGTTTCGGTGATCCGAATCTCGAGAAAACGAAATGGCTCGTGCGCGGTGTGGTGAAAGGGATCGGTGATTATGGAAACGCATTCGGAATTCCGACTGTCGGTGGAGAAGTTTTCTTTGATGAGTGTTACAATGTGAATCCGCTGGTGAATGCGATGAGTGTTGGCATCGTGAAGAATGGTGAAACGGTTTCTGCTATTTCCTACGGCGCGGGCAATCCTGTTTTCATCGTTGGTTCTTCCACGGGCAAAGACGGAATTCACGGCGCGGCTTTCGCTTCAAAAGATATTACGGAAGACTCTGCGAAAGATCTTCCTGCGGTGCAGGTGGGTGATCCGTTCCAGGAAAAATTATTGCTCGAAGCAACACTCGAAGTAATTAAGACAGGAGCCGTGGTTGGCATGCAGGATATGGGAGCAGCGGGAATCACCTGTTCCACTTCTGAAATGTCGGCGAAAGGAAAATCCGGAATGAATGTGTGGCTCGATAAAGTTCCGACACGCCAGGAGAACATGAAAGACTGGGAAATTCTTCTTTCGGAATCGCAGGAAAGAATGCTCGTGGTGGTGGAGAAAGGCCAGGAAGACAAAGTGAAAAAAGTTTTTGATAAATGGGATCTCAATTGCGTGCAGATCGGTGAAGTGACGGACGGAGATCGTTTGAAATATTACATGAACGGCGAACTCGTTGCTGATGTTCCGGGCGAATCGCTCGTGCTTGGCGGCGGTGCTCCGGTGTACAAACGCGAATGGAAAGAGCCGGCGTATTACGAAGAAGCGAAGAAATTCCACATCAGCATGGTGAATGTTCCTGCTGATCTGAAAGCGGTGGCGAAACATCTGACTTCTCATCCGAACATCGCTTCTAAAAAATGGATCTACAACCAATATGATTCGATGGTGGGAACGATCAACATGAGTACGAATGCTCCTTCTGATTCCGCTATTGTGAATATCAAAGGTTCAAAGAAAGCGCTCGCGATGAATGTGGATTGCAATTCGCGTTATGTGAATGCTGATCCGGAAGTAGGTTGTGCGATCGCTGTTTCCGAAGCTGCGAGAAATATTACCTGTTCCGGCGGAGAAGCTTCGGCGGTGACGAACTGCCTGAACTTTGGTAATCCATATAATCCTGAAGTGTACTGGCAATTCGTCGGCAGCATCAAAGGAATGGGAAAGGCCTGCGAGAAATTCAAAACACCTGTGACTGGCGGAAACGTTTCTTTCTATAATAATTCTGCTTCGGATGGTCCGGTGTTTCCAACGCCAACGATCGGCATGATCGGAATTGTTACGGATAAAAAACACATCACTACACTCGATTTCAAAACAGAGGGAGATTCCATTTATCTCATTGGAAAACTGGCGAACGATATTTCTTCTTCTGAATATCTTTATTCCTTCCACAAAGTGAAAAACTCCCAGGCCCCGCATTTCGATCTCGATGATGAGTTCAATATGCAGGAAGCGGTGAAGAAAGTCATTCGCGCCGGAGCGATCAAGAGTGCGCATGATGTTTCCGATGGCGGATTGTTCATTACCTTACTCGAAAGTGCGATGCCGAATAATCTCGGATTCATCATCAATTCTGCTGATTCACTCAAGGCTTTCCGTGATCTTAGAAAAGATGCGTTCCTCTTCGGCGAATCGCAGGGCAGGGTTGTGGTGAGTGTCGCCGCGGATAATGAAAAGAATTTCGAAGAAGTGATGAAGTCGACGGGTGTTCCGATTCTCAAACTCGGAAGAGTGGGAGGAAGCGAGATCATCATTGATGATGAGAATTTCGGTCCGCTGAAAGACTACAAAGATCTTTACGAAAATAAGATCGGTTCATTAATGAACTGACGAGTAAATGTGAAAGTGAAGGTGAATGGGGAATCCCTTTTCACTTTCACTTTTACTTTCCCCCGGATTTATGGATAAATCAATCTTCAACTGGAGTGGCGGAAAAGATTCCGCTTTTTGTCTTCATAAAATTCTTGAGCAGAAAGAATATGAGGTGCAGTGCCTCTTGACGAGCGTGAACAAACAGTTCCAGCGGATTTCCATGCACGGTGTGCGCGTGGGTCTTTTGCACAAACAAGCGGAGTCGATCGGAATTCCATTGGTGAAACTGGAATTGCCGGAGATGCCCGACATGCAAACGTACGATGGTGAAATGCGGAAGATGCTGGAAGAATTGAAAAGGAACGGCGCGACACATTCCATCTTCGGAGATATTTTCCTGGAAGATCTCCGCAAATACCGCGAAGACCGGTTGAGCGAAGCCGGATTGAAAGGTGTTTTTCCTTT
>DATJEX010000024.1:0-2506 GCA_035496135.1 Bacteroidia bacterium | reverse complement strand
GATCTTTCAAACCTGCGACAATATCATCGAGCGTTGGATAGGAATCAGCGAGAATGACCGACTCGTCGTAATCAAAATAAATATTGTAGGAAATGAGATTCGCTCCGGCCTGCACGATCACGGAATCATGCTGAACAGGATACGACAGCGTGTCGATATAGGCATCGTTGTCAGCATAGTAAACCTGGTCATCATAAGTTGTCACATCATCTGTGAAGCTAAGGGTGAGTGAAGGATGAATATTGAAATTGTTGTAGGGGTTTCCATTTTCGTCCAGGATACGTTTACAGGTAATATCACTATCGCTCTCGGGATAATTCGGATGATAGAACATGTCAGAATGTTTGCCGCGCTGATTGTTATTGTTATTCTGATCGCTGTGCTGATAATAGTTCACATTAAGATCGGCATTCACCACGTTGCTGTGATCCGTGATCTCCCCGTTCTGGTTTTCATCGGAAGTCACCGGTTCGGAAAGTCCTTTGAGGCAGAGATCGTCGATGTAATAGTAAGCGGCGTCAATGGATGAACTCTGATCACCATTGGAACTCTGCAGATGCGAATGTGCGTTATCAAGAAAATTTCCGACGACAAAATATTTTTCACCACCACTCGCGGTGAAAGTCCCGCTCACGATGATCCAGTCGCTGACGATATTCCCCTGGTTCACGTTGTCAAAAACGATCTGTGGTGTTTCAGTGATCTCGAATTCGGTATTGGAATGAAATTTCGTTGGAGTGAAATAAATGCCCATCTCGCTCACCGTTGCATCGAACATTCCTTTGGCCGTGACAGCCATGGAGAAACGATACGTTGTTCCGGCAACGAGTGGTTGGGAAAGAGTTCCTGCTGCGTATTCTCTGTATTCCGCCCCGTTGTAATAAGGCATATCCACGAGATAGAAACCGCCGCTGCATTGGCCGCTGTGTGCGTTCTCGCCTGAATAACTGAAATCGGAAGAAGACTGTGTGGGATTGTACCACGCGCTTACACCCATCGCTGCGAAATTATCATTGTTGGCATTCAGGCTTGTTCCGGAATATTCTTCAAAGCCCGGATTCAGCACGAGGTTCTGAGCGAAGATTCCCGAATGAAAAAACAAACACAACAGCAAGGGGGCTTTTCTCATCATGATCGGTTCACCTTATAAATTTAGGAAAAATCAGCGGCGGTCTTTTGGTTTCATCGAACCGCGGGTACCTGTTCGCCGGTTGATCCACCACTGGATCCGATCGACAACATCGGATCGGTCTTCCTGTAGAGCGTTCAGAAAAACAATTGCGTTTTGCTGATGGATGTGTTCACGCGTGAAATGAGACATGGTGGCATTCGTGTCATTCTGAAAAACAAAATCGGGGATAGGTCCGAGCGGACGCAGGCCGGTGAGTGAAAATTCATCCACGTTACAATAAGGTGAATCCGTGTAACTGTCGTTGAATCGTCCGCCATGCGGATTAAAGGCGCCAAAAATGAAAAAGGATTCTCCGCCTTTCGCCGTGTATTGATACGTGTATCTCTTCCATCCATTCTGCCTCTTCACCACTTTGC
Organism: Bacteroidia bacterium; assembly: GCA_035496135.1. Classification (GTDB taxonomy): domain Bacteria; phylum Bacteroidota; class Bacteroidia; order Palsa-965; family Palsa-965. Next base: position 958 of record DATJEX010000024.1, on the reverse strand, counting down.
AGGCTGCCATCACAAAATCCGGTTTCAGATGAATCGGTTCATGCTCCGAGGTGGAAAGACGTTCACGTTTTTCTGCTGAAAAGGAAACACCGATGAAATCAGCCACGTCAGCGTAAGTCGGGTCCGAAATAGTAATGGAAACGGAAAAATTGTAAATGTTGTTTTTTACCAATGGCGTCGACAATTCTCCCTGCAGATATTCGCACCACTGTTCACCGTTCTTGCTGGCATAAATTCCGGTACAAACGGAACCTGAATCGGGCGTGTAGTAAGAATACGCGTGTTTCTTTTTCTTCTTGTTGTCGTAAGCGACGATGATATCGGAACTTCCTCCCGAAGGATCGCTCCAGTCGGGATAACTGGTGTAGTACAATTGGTAAGAACCCTGTGAAAGTCCGCCCGTGTTCTCAAATCCGGGATTGAGCACAAGATTCTGCGCAAAAAGAGGAGATCCGATAACGACCGGGAGGAGCAGGATTATTTTTCGGGGGAATTGCATATTCGCTAATCGAAATTTACCATAAATAGCATTCCGTTCACTTTCCTAATTGCCAATGCTTGTGAAAATGAATTCCACCCGCCGGTTTTTCGCACGGTCATCATCCGTGTGTTCTTCCACCACAGGCCTCGATGAACCGAATCCGCGGGTTGTGATGCGCGACTTGTCGATCCCGTTCGCTTCGAAATATTCCGCTACCGCATTTGCGCGTGCGAGCGAAAGTGTTTCATTGTGTTTTGGCGTTCCGTTGGAATCCGTGTGCCCATCGATCTCCACTTTCAGTTCAGGTTGTTTCTGCATTTCAGAAATGATCTCATCCAGGATGTCGTAGGATCCTTCAAGAATAACTGCTTTGTCATTTTCGAAATAAATATTCTCCAGCACGAGTTTTTTTCCGGCTGCGATGTGAAGGGAGTCTGTTCCTTCTGAACTGGCCAGCGTGTCATCACTTATCCGGCC
>DATJEX010000023.1:0-9708 GCA_035496135.1 Bacteroidia bacterium | reverse complement strand
GTATAAGTGTTGTAATCGACGAGCAGCACATTCAGGCTCGCGTAAATTCCAGGGGTGAGCATGTAGAGCGTATCGATCTGCGAAGAATGTTCCACCGTTACGATCGCATTGGGAACAAGAATGCTGTCGAGAAAATTATTGGGAATGGTATCCGCATTCGCACCGGAAGAAAGCGCGGAGAAACTGCGCGTCAATCCCACGATCATGATCGAACCCGGAATGACCTGCGCTGTCACCACGAGTTTAACCGGCGCTGGTTTCACATCAATGTCGATCGGTTTCGGACGACAGTTCGTGAGAACGATCATCACAAGCATTATCAGTATGAAAGAATATTTTTTCATGTCGGAATGGTATCAAGCGGGAACGAATTGCGAATTCGTCCGTTGCGGCGGACGTGCGAAAATGCGGAGTGCGAATTCCGAATAAAGGAGATCCGGGATTTTTGCAATCCGTAATTCGCATATTCGATAGATACGCAGTTCGTTCCCATGTTAGAATCTGAAATCATAAGCGACAGAAGGAATGAATCCGAATAATCCAACTGCCTGGTATTTGTATCCGCCGTTTCCGTCAGACACTACATTGATCTTGTAAGGCTGTGCGCGGTTGTAAACATTGTACGCACCGATCTGCCATTCGCCTGTCCACTTCATCCATTTCCTGTTCGGACGCGTCTTGATGACGATGTTCACGTCGAGGCGATGCGAAGGAGGAAGTGTGATCGCGTTGCGGTCGGAATAGATCGGCAGAACGTTCACGTTTGTCAATGTTGCGTCCGGCATCAGGAAATTTCCGGTCACCGCGGTGAAACGCTGACCCGTGCTGAATACCCAAACCGCCGCGAAGGAAATGCGCTTGTTCAGCTCATACGTTCCCACAACGGAAATGTCGTGACGGCGATCGTACTTCGCGAAATAGGGATTGCCATTGTTCAGATCGGGAAAATCGCGCACCGACCATGAAATAGTATAACCGATCCAGCCGGTGAGTTTTCCTTCGGTGCGCTGTGCGAAGAATTCAAATCCATACGCGTGGCCTTTTCCTTTCACCAGTTCCGATTCGTAATTATCATTGAGCACGAGCACGGCTCCTTCGCGATACTCGATCATATTCTGCATCCACTTGTAATAACTTTCTACCGTGACGAGCGTTTTTATTTTTTCAATGTCGAGGTTGTACGCCAATGCTATTTGATCGGAATACAATGGTTTTACATTCTGCGTCACCGGGTACCAGAGATCGGTTGGTAACGCGACAGAAGAACTCGAAACCAAATGAAGATACTGCGTCATTCTTGCGTACGACATTTTGAACGACTGGTCCGGTTTGAAATTCCAGGTTCCGGAAACGCGCGGCTCGGGGCTGATGTAGAATTTTCCGGGCGAAGCGCAGGCGCTCAAACGCATTCCGTAATTTATTTTGAAAAAACTATCGAGCGCGATCTCCTGGTTGTAATACAATCCGAGTTCATACGTGTAGATGCGCGTGCCTTCGCGCGAACGCAGGTAATCTGAAATTTCGCCGGAAGTATTCACGACGTTCGGACGGAAAACATGCATCGTAGCAGAAACGCCATAACGAATGGTGTTTTCCGGACTCACATAATAACTGTAATCGTCTTTCACTCCGAAATCAGATATGCGCGAACGTGCGAGAAAAGAATTTCCCGGAATGCTTGCTTCCACATCGTAACGGAAACGCGTTTGTATCAATGAAAGATTCGAGAATAGTTTCGGATTGAAGGTGTGATTCCATCGTGCAGTCGTCGTGAAATTCCCGAGTTTGAATCCGCCGTCGAAAAAAGATCCGCTGTCCGATTGTTGTTTCGCGCTCAATACATCATCACCATAATATCCGCTCAGGAAAATCCTGTTGTCCTGGTTGATCATGTAATTCAATTTCATGTTCGCATCGAAGAAGTAATAAGGCAACACATTCTGTCCTCCATACGCCAGCTTGAAAACCTCGTCGATGTAGGATCGGCGTGCAGAAAATAAAAATGAAGAAGTATCTTTTTTGATCGGGCCTTCAATGGTAATGTGTGAAGACAATAATCCGATCCCGCCCACCGCATGAACCCTATCCATATCTCCGTCTTTCATGCGGATGTCCATCACGGAAGAAAGCCGTCCGCCATATTGCGCCGGAAATCCACCTTTGTACATTGTGATGTCTTTCAGGGCGTCATTATTGAACACCGAGAAAAATCCGAAGAGGTGCGAAACATTATACACGGTCGCTTCATCAAGGAGAATTAAATTATCATCACCCGAACCGCCACGCACAAACATTCCGTTCTGTCCTTCTCCTCCGCGTTTGATTCCGGGCATGAGCTGCACGACTTTGATGATATCCGTTTCTCCGCCGATCGTCGGAACAAGACGGATCTTGTCGACTGGAATGGAGATCATGCTCGTCTGTGTACTCTGCACCTGTTCTTTATTCTTGTCGGCGTGAATGACGACTTCTTTATTCACCACAGCAGCATCCGAAAGTTTGACATCCACTTTCTGATCGGAAGTGGAAAGATCCACGTGAATTGTTTTCTGACGATAGCCGACATAATTGTAAACGATATCATATTCACCTGCAGGAAGTGTGAGCGAATAGAATCCGTAAACGTTGGCAGCAGCTCCTTTGGTTGTTCCTTTCGCGAACACCGACGCGCCGATAAGCATTTCTCCATTGGTGGAATCGGCGAGTGAACCGCTTACCGTGAACGAAGCCTGGGCCTGAATGAAAAACGGGGAAAGAAGAAAAAGAAAAAGTAAGATCCGTCTCATGGTAGAGGTAGTGCCAAAGTTAGACGGTTTGGGCATATCATTAGTTACAATTCTGACCTGCTGTACGAACTACGAAATAGCCGAAGTACGTAATACGAACAGACGAAAAATACGAAGTACGAAAGAATTTCTCCTTTCGTACTTCGTATTTCGTGCATTTCGTACTTCGTACAGTAGTCATCACTTGGGTTTATACGTTAAGATGACGGCGTCGCAGCTGGTGAGATCCGAACTCAGGACGATATTGATGTCCTGGTCACCTGCTTTGATAAGAATAGCTGCAGTGTTCGGTGGTTTTGCTCCCACGTTCACGGCATAAAGAATAAGTTGTTTCGAATGCTCTTTGTCGAGCTGAACTTTATATGACTTTTTATTGTGCGTTAATGCAAGACCCGAAACGATGCAGGAATCGCCGTAGTAGATCGTCACGCTGTCTCCATCCACTTCATCTTTATCATAGAGCGTGATCGTTACCTGGTCGTCGTTCACTTCAATTTCTTTTCCTTTCTTGATCGTTCTTCCGTCGATCTGCTTGAGCAGTTCATCCTGGTTCTTCTTGAAGACGCGTACGGTGATCTGCGCTGTTCCGTTCTCGCCGGTAACGATAAAAGTCTTATCGGTTGTCATCGTCATCTTCAGCTGATCCTGTTTGCCAATGACAATACTCGGAGCGGAAGCGTCTGCCCAGGAATATGTTTTGCAACCCATCGCGGTGAGTGTGACTGTTGTTCCTGCAGCTACGAGTGTATCACCTTTCACAGAAATACTTCCCGAAATTGGTTTTACAACGATGTCATCAATGTAGTAAGCGGCGATATCATCGGAATAGCTGTATCCGCCCGGAGCGGCAGTGCGTGTAGCTGTGATGAGTTTATCGGTCGGCAGGAAATTTCCGATCACGAGATAATCGTAATCATCCGCCGCAACAAATGTTCCGCTGATCTTCACCCAACCGTCTGCTGTTGTAATGAGCGTCGCCTGGTTGATAACGGGCGTAGTGGTGATGATCGTTTGGGAAGAACGCTCAAAGGATCCGGTGAAGAAGGCCATGCCCATGTTGTTGGAAGCGATATGGCAGCGGTCACCAAGCGAGGTCCAGAATTCGGCGTAATATTTCTGCCCTTTCTCGAGCGGAGTTTTAAGCGTAACACCGAGATATTCCCGGTAGCTGTCGTTATGCGCGGTGGTCATCACCATTCCGTGTCCGTGTCCGCCGTGCGGTTTTTCCATTCCGAAACTGACGTTGCTCGACGAATTCGAACTCGCGTAGCAATCGCTCTGGATGCTGGAATAATCGTAGATCACATCGGGTGTTCCCTGCGCGGCGCTGTTCCAGTCCATGACATAGTCTTCAATATCATACTGCATGCAGGCGCACGGAAGCTGTTTGTATTCTTCGAATCCCGGATTGGGAACCAGGTTCTGCCCGAAAAGCGACAGTGGGGCGAGGGAGAGGTAAAAAAATGCTTTTTTCATGTGAGGAGAATTTCTTTTCCGGATCAGAACGGTCTTGGCTAAGCCATTGGACGGTTCAGCGTTTTTATCATAACGTATTTTTCCGCGAAAAGTGACATACAGGGGGCAATTATTGCAGTGGTATTTATACGATAGTGAAACTAAGGAATTTCCACATAATGGTGCCTGATTTTTGGCATAATTAACATACACTTTTGTAAGTGGGAAGGTTCATTCTTAAGTGGTCATTTCGTAACCTCGAATTTGGAGGTGTAAATCAAATCTTTGTCCTGCATGATGCGATAGATGTACGCCCCTTCTGCTAAAGTGAAGTACAAATGAGTTGTGTTATTACCTTCAGGAAGATCAATTGGGCTTTCAACCTCCTGCCCAAGTAAATTGAATACATGTAATTGTGACCGAATGGGGAAATCTCCTGCAAGCTGAAATTGACCGTTTGATGGATTTGGAGTCAAAGTAAATGCTGAATAAATTGGAGGGGCGATAGTGTCGCATTCGGCTACTGACACATCATCTATGTAATAATAAGCGGTAGGATATATCCCGTTTGGCATTGAATCAAAAGGCGTTAAAAGGTCAGGATAGAAATTACCTATTGTAATATAATTTTCTCCTCCGTTTGCAACGTAGTATCCAGATATCAGAACCCAATCAGTAGTATCATTAACGACAAAATTTGGATTGATCTGTGGCTGGTAAGGAAAATAAGTTTGAGATGTACTTGAAATTGCAGTATCGGAAAAAAATAACTGTGGAGAGAGAGTCGCATACTTCGATCTTCCTGCGAGTGATACAAAATAGTTCACGCAATAGAAATGATTTGTTCTAAGTGAATCTGACAGTTTGACTTGAATATATTCCTGGTAATCGCCATTTGCTCTTGTGATTATTCCTGCATAAGCTGAACCATTTGAATGTGCATCTTGCTCACCTTCGCTATTGTCGGGCACATCGTACCCATAATTTGTACAACAAGAATCATAAAGATCAGGAGATACTGCGGATGGATTTACCCAAGGCACCGCGAAATTAATTTGTGCGTTATTATTCGGACACGCAATGTCAAATTCGAAACTGGGATTAGGAACAAGATTTCCTTGTGCGAATGATGCCGCACATATTAACGAAAACAGAAAAAGGCAGAGGAGTCTTTTCATTTTACGATCTCGAATTTTGACGTATAAATTATTTCCTTTCCCTGAGCGATTCTCCACATGTACACGCCTTCGGCTAGCGGCAGAAAAACCGGAACAGAATTATTTCCTTCTGGTAACTCCATCGGCTGCGCCACTTCCTGACCTAGCATATTGTAAATATGAAGCCTGCTCTGTGAAGGGAAATTTCCTGTGAGGTGGAATTGGCCGTTTGGAGTAGGAGATGGGAAAATGGTGAAAGTGCTGTAATGCGTGGAGGTATCGGTTGTGTCACATTCGGTGACGGAGACGTCGTCGATGTAGTAGTAGGCAACCGAATTACCGGGACTTCCTACGCTGTCAAACATATTCGTCTGATAACCGTAGAAATTTCCAATCGTGAGATAGGATTCTCCGCCGTGAGCAGAATAAACTCCTGTGATAAGGGTCCAGTTTGTTGTGTCCCCGATAATGGTGCTTGATTCAATTTGAGGATTAGCGATAAGAATGGTGTCGAAGGGACTTGAGATGGGGTTATCTGAGATAAAAACCTGTGGACCAATAGTAGCATATTCAGAACGTCCTGCTAATGAAGAATAATACTTAACGCAATAATTATGTCCTTGAAATAATGAATCCAAAAGTTTCACTTGAATATATTCTGCGTAGTTGGAGGATAAATTAACTTTGGTTATTATCCCCGCGTACGCCGCACCTGAATGCGTTGCTTCTTCACCCTCACAATTTACCGGAATATCATAACAATAAAATGTGTTGCACGTGTCGTAAAGATCCGGGGAAGCGGTTGTAGGATTTATCCATGGAACGGCGTAATAAATGTATCCGTTTGAACAGCCGGTATCAAATTCAAAAGATGGGTTGGGTACTAAATTCTGTGATTTTACGCTTAGGACAACACATAGAAATACTACCCCAAGAAATAAACACTTCTTTTCGCCAAACAAAAACCTCTTTGAGAAAATGTAGAACATGATTTTCACATTCGGAAACTATATTTACCGCATCACTACGCTTCTTCCCATGAAAATGGTCTGTCCTTGTGATGAAATTCGGTAAAAATAGATTCCGTTAGTCCACGATGAGCAATCAACATCGAATTGGAGTTGAGTTTCGAAGTACATGAAAAAAGACATCACGTGGTGCATTTAAAATAATCGCATTCGCGGTAAAGGTTTGGGAATAATTCTGGATAGTAGAAGCTCCGATTCGATTCAGATTGCTGCACGTTCCTACAAAAATTGTGACGCTATCATTGAAATTAAGAGTATCAACATCATTCTCTACTGTTAAGTTAAGTTTTGCATTGACAGTATCATGATATACGAACCATTGATCTGTGGCAGTCTGAACTTGATTCAAAACATAACCAGTAGAATTTGGAATAGAAATGGCTGTTGAGCAGGTGCCGCCCGATTGAGAGAAACACTCTGTCGTCAGAAGCAAGATCGCCGTCAGTAGGAAAACAGCTTTTTTCATAGGGGTAAATTTTCATTCAATTTATGAAAAAAGGGTGAATCAGGAATAAAACCATTCGATTTCCCATTGACAATTTTCCCTATCTTTGCCCCAGTTCTTTCAAATGAAAACTTATCCGGAAAGGCAGAGGGAAAGCGCCCTATGATGCCTTGGCAACCCTGTTAGTAGGGAGTTCGGAGGGAGGAGTTGGGAGAAAAAATTCTCCGATCTCCTCTCTCCCCACTCCAAACTCACTGAAGGTGCCAATTCGTTCCCCGAGTATTCGGGGATAGATAAGTCAGAAGTACGATCCTGAAATACTCGAATCATGATATGATCCCTTCTGGCTACGGAAGGGATTTTTTTATGGGGAACGAATTACTAATCGGCACGAATATTCGAATATCCGTAATTGGCATATTCGATAGATTCGTAATTCGTTCCCGCATTCGTAACAAGATGAAAACAACTGAACGTTTCAGCGATCGTGTCGCCAATTATGTGAAGTATCGCCCGGGCTATCCGCCTGCGATGCTTGAGCGGCTTTTTTCGGAAGGGATTCTGAAGAAAGGAAATGTGGTGGCCGATGTTGGCTCGGGAACAGGATTGTCGGCGAAAGTTTTTCTCGATGCAGGATGCGAAGTCTTCGGAATCGAACCGAATAAGGAAATGCGCGAAGCCGGAGAGGAATTCCTGAAAAATCTTCCCGCGTTTCATTCCATTGACGCAACAGCCGAACAAACTTCATTGAAAGAAAATTCAATTGACATTGTTGTGGCGGGACAGGCCTTTCACTGGTTCGACCAGGAGAAAACAAGAAGTGAATTCAAACGCATTCTGAAAAAGGACGGAACCGTGTTGCTCATCTGGAATGATCGGAGAACGGATTCTTCCGATTTTCTCAAAGCGTATGAAGATCTGCTGAAAATGTTCGGAACAGATTATGAAAAAGTGAATCACCGCAATGTGAACCTGAATGAAGAAGTGTTCGATCATTTTTTCGGGAAGAACAACTGGAAAACATTTTCCACGGAGAATATCCAGGAATTCAATTTCGAAGGGCTGAAAGGGAGATTGTTCTCTTCCTCCTACGTCCCTGCCGAAGATCATCCCGACAGCAAATTGATGGTGGATGTGCTGAAGAAGATATTCCTGCGCTACCAGGAGAATGGAGTAGTGAAAGTAGAATACGATACAAGAGTTTATTACGGTGGTGTCAGTCATGTCGGGTGTTAACACCCGACATCACCCAACACCACGCAGGAGAAAAACAGATTATGAAAGACATCAGGAAAGAACTGGAGAAAAGAATTCTCATCATCGATGGAGCGATGGGGACGATGATCCAGCGTTACAAATTATCGGAAGCGGATTATCGCGGCGAACGTTTCAAAGACTGGCCGCACGATCTGAAAGGAAATAATGATCTGCTCGTACTCACGCAGCAGGACATCATTCACGCTATTCATTGCGAATACCTGGATGCAGGTGCCGATATCATCGAGACGAATACATTCAACGGGCAAAAGATTTCTCTTGCCGATTATCACATGCAGTCGCTGGCGTATGAATTGAATTTCGAAGCGGCGAAAATTGCGAAGAAGGCCGCTGAAGAATTTGAAAAGAAAGATCCGTCACGTCCGCGATTTGTCGCTGGTGCTATGGGGCCGACCAACCGTACGGCTTCTCTTTCTCCCGATGTGAATGATCCGGGTTATCGCGCAGTGAATTTTGACGAACTGGTCGATGCTTATCTCGAACAGGCGCTTGGTTTGCTCGATGGAGGAGTTGATCTTTTTCTCATCGAAACAATTTTCGATACACTGAATGCAAAAGCTGCATTATTCGCAGTGCAATCGCTCGAGGAAAAAACAGGAAAGCGAATTCCTGTCATGGTTTCCGGAACGATCACGGATGCGAGTGGAAGAACGTTGTCTGGGCAAACTACGGAAGCATTCCTGAATTCCGTTTCGCATGTCGATCTGCTCAGTGTTGGATTGAATTGCGCGCTCGGTGCCGAACAGATGCGCCCGTTCCTCGAAGAGATCGCGACGAAAGCTCCGTTCTACGTGAGCTGTTATCCGAATGCAGGATTGCCGAACCAGTTCGGTGAATATGATCAGTCGCCCGAAGATATGGGCGTGCACGTGAAGGATTTTATGAAGAGCAAGTTCATCAATATCATTGGTGGATGTTGCGGAACAACTCCCGCGCATATCCGGAAGATCGCGGAGATCGCCCGTGGTGAACGCCCGAGAAATATTCCGTTCCGAGAACCCTATTTGCGATTGAGCGGACTCGAACCGGTAACACTTCGTCCTGAAAGTAATTTCATGAACGTTGGAGAAAGAACAAACGTAACAGGCTCGAGAAAATTTGCGAAACTCATCATTGATTCCAAATACGACGAAGCACTCGCGATCGCGCGCGACCAGGTGGACGGCGGCGCGCAGGTGATCGACATCAACATGGACGAAGGCATGCTCGACTCAGAAGCGGCGATGGTCCGTTTCCTGAATCTCGTTGCTGCCGAACCCGACATCGCGAAAGTTCCGATCATGCTCGACTCTTCGAAATTCCACGTGATCGAAGCAGGATTGAAATGTGTGCAGGGAAAAGCGATCGTGAATTCCATTTCCATGAAAGCGGGAGAAGAGGAATTCAAAAAGCAGGCACGACTGATCAAGATGTACGGAGCCGCGGTCATCGTGATGGCGTTCGATGAACAGGGACAAGCCGACACGCTGCAGCGCAGAATTGATATCTGCAAACGTGCTTATGATATTCTCGTGAATGAAGTTCATTTCCCTCCGCAGGATATCATTTTCGATCCGAAT
>DATJEX010000022.1:0-6747 GCA_035496135.1 Bacteroidia bacterium | reverse complement strand
AATCTTTCACCACGAATGCTTTGCCCCTGATGCGCGATTTTTTTCCATTGACCCCATAGAGGTTGCAGCTGTTTTCCACAACCACATACCCTTTATCGCTCAATGTGTATTCAGCCGTGCTGCAATAGCAGTTCTTCTCGAAGGTCTGCGGGTATGAAGCGATCTCATACCATTTGCCACAATATTTTTCGAGGTCCACATGTTGAACAGTCTGCAATATCCTGTTTTTCGCTGTTGCCGTTGTCATAGATGAATGATCATAAAACTGTCCCGTTCATTTTCTTGTTGTATCGAGGTGTTTGGAAAACCAGATCAATACGCCGCTGATCGTCGCGACGATAATACCCAGGTACAATGTATCGAGCGGATTTTTCCATTCCGTTATTTTCTGGACGACCATGATGCAGAGAAACAGTACGGTCATTTTCGACAGGTTCGATTTGAGGTCGTTTATGTTTTCAACTTTTACCCATGATAATTTCGCCAAAGTGTAATTACCGACAAACAGTTTGTACAAACTCAATGCGAGAATGAAAAGGGTAATAGATAAAATATAGGTTTCAATGATGCCCAGGAAATGTGCAGAGATCATCGCCGATTCGTCCATTATTTCAGGATTCCGCATATTCTCATAGATATCTGTAACGGTATAATAGAGTTTGACCATTCCCAACAACATCAGGATCGCGGAAGAAAGATAAAGCACCAATATTGCCGGTAAGACAAACCAATTATGATGATCAAGGATTTTCCGAACAACAGGAAATTGACTATTCATGTGATTAATTTGTTCAATATTATAATGAACCACAGGAGTCCGCCTTGATAAATGTAACTGACAGAGTGATCTTCGTCATTCCTGAAATAAAAAATGGCAAAAGGGATTTCCGGGAGGAGCCGGAGCGAGAAGTGAATATTCTGTGCGTGCGCTTCGTGCCAGTTGGCCTACTCGCTTTTTTTATAAATTATTTTACCCCATTTTATCTTATCCCAGATACGTTCGTGAAAAAAATAGCCGAGCGTGGTGTAGACATTACTCACCAGCATGAAACCAAAAGCCACTTTTGCTTTTCCTGTAAACAGGTAAATGCAGATGAAGTCGAGGATAAGAATGGAAACCCGGTAACTCAATGTTTTTAAAAACGTCCTGCCAATCGTTTCAGTTGCATGATGCGTTCCGGGAAGAAGTTTTTCGAGCATAGTATCGTGGTTAAAAAAATATGGCTTGACCTTATTTGATCTTTTTTCTGAACGGCTCAATCGTTATTAAGCCGTTTGATGGTTTTCTCCACGTACTTGTCCGTTGGCAACAAAGATGTCTGGATCCGTTTCGCGTATTGAATACTCGCGAGAATATCCTTGTTCTTTTCTTCGATGATCTCTTTCTGCTTTACCACCTCCGCTGTTCGTTCCGTCACTTTTTCCTCGAGAACTTCCAGTGCTTTTTCCTGCGCCTGGACTTTTTCCGACTTGAGGAGATTTATTTTATCGCCAAGAGCGAAGGATGACATGAACAGGAAAACAACGATCGTCACATTATCCGGATGAAAGACAAGAATGTTCCCCTTGAATTGAATGAGCCCTGAGTAATAAAGAACATTCCACAGCAGACCTAAGAAAAGAAAGAAATTTCCGATCACAAAAAAGCGTGCCGCCCTGAATTTCCGTTTCCATAGATAAATTCCGCACGCTACAGTGAAAAGGTAGGTGCCCATAAAAACAGGATAAGTGAAAGCGACCCCGGGAAAACCGGAAAAGTAAGTGAGCAGCGTGGCCGCGACAAAAAAGAGGAATAAACCCTTCATCCATTTACCAGGTATGCGCGCATTCCGCTTCAGATCAAGCAAACTCCATACAAACGGGAGATAAGTGACACTGAACACACACACATCAAAACTATCCCCATTCGCCGGTCTCAAATGTTTCATCCAGAAAAGCACATCATTCAGATACAGGGCAAAATAGAAAGTGCGGACCATTTCGAGCGATGCATACATGAAAAGGAAAAATGCGAAGTAGAGAAAAGAAATTTCTTTCAGCGAGAAAAATAGAAAGAGGTTGTAGAAGAACAGGATGAACAGGATGCCGAAATAAATTCCCCAGAGAAAAGAAGCGCGCCCCTTCGTGAACTGCGTCGCGAATTTTACCGTCATCGCATTCCATTGCGGATCGCTGTGCAGGTTCTGCAGGTCGGGATCGTTGAGCACATGCTCCACATCCTGCATACCGAACGTGGCTACCTGGTCGAGGTCGGCGAATGCTTTTTCTTTATTTTCCGCGAGCGACCAGCAACACGCGGCGTTGTATAAATTGTCCGACTTGTCCTTATCTGTTTGCACTGCGCTTGCCTGCTCGAATGCCTGCGCGCCATCCTCGAAATTCCCGGATTGATAATCCTGCGCGGCGCGCTGAAGCAAGTCCTGGTAAGATGCCGCTTGCTGCGCCGGTAAAGTCAATTGACAGAGACAGAGAACAGAAATGAAAAAAATGAATTTCAGTTGTCTTGTCAAGTTGTTGGGGTCTTTGGTGCTGATGTGAATTTATCTGAATTAAAGATAGACTATTGTGCGTACTTGAAAATTTCAGTGCCGATAAGGATTACAAATTGATCTTCGTCGCGGATTGCATAGATCAGCGCGGATTCTTTTGCGTGAGGGATAGAAGGGAGCTCCGTCGACCGGATAGCCCGACCACGCCTGGGCGTGGGCACGCCCAAAAAATTATTATTATCCAAGGCCATCCTTGCCATAGGAACATTCTTCCTCAGTATTGAATCCCATCATTCTATGAAAGGTTATTAGTCTTAAACTCCAAGCTTTTCCGATAAATTGCAAAGTGTAGATTTGTTTCTCAAGGAGATTGAGCGGATCACAACCCGTTAACTTCTCATAACGCAAGAGCAACTTAAAGGCTTTTTGATTACTGATCCATTTAGGGTTTGAAGGCGATCCATATCGGAACCCCGCGTAACCTTTATGCAAACAGAATTTCTTATTGGGACTTTTTGAAATGAATTCTTCAAACTGAGTTTTATTCATCTTTGAGGTCAAAAATTTCAGAAATTGAATTGGCAATTGAACATTTATCCATTGGTAATTTTCCCAACCTCCTCCCAAAACCCCGGATAACTCTTCTTCACCACATGCGGATCTTCAATTTCAATTCCGGGAAATTTAATTCCCAGTGGCGCGAATGACATGGCCATGCGGTGATCTTCGTACGTTGCAATTTTCAAAGGAGATTGTACTTTCCCATCGAAAGTTTTGATCTCCAGCATTCCTCTTCCGGGTTCTTCGCAATGCACGCCGAGTTTTGCCAGTTCTATTTTCAATGCTTTCACACGATCCGTTTCCTTCACACGCAGCGTGTTTAGTCCGCAGAGCAGCGTTGGAATTTTCAGAGCTGCTGCAGTGACGGCAACAGTCTGCACGATATCAGGCGAATCTTCAAAATCAAAAGCGAACGCATTCGGGCGATAACCGTTTTTCGTGAGACGGATTCCTTTTTCTTCGAATGTTGTTGTCACGCCGAAGAATGGAAACAACAAGGAACAAACCGCGTCGGCCTGCAGACTGTCTTTCTTCAAACCGGGAAGAAAAATATCCGCTTCATCCGCGAGCGCGACCATGCTGTACCAATAGGAAGCGGCACTCCAGTCGGGCTCCACTTCGAATTGCGATTCCGGATCATCGATCGTGTAATGCTGGTTACTTACTGCGAGCGTATTTCCATCCCACACCGGGTACACATGAAAACGTTCCATGATGCGGATCGTCATGTCGATATACGGACGTGAAACAATATTTCCTTTGAAATGAATAACAAGTCCGTTGTGCATCGTGGGCGCGATCATGAGCAGCGCCGAAATGAATTGGCTGCTCACACTTCCGTCCACTTCTATTTCTCCGCCTTTCAGTGGCCCACCGAAAATTTTCAGCGGAGGAAATCCTTCTTTGCCGCCGTATTCAATATCCGCGCCGAGCGATTCCAGCGCTTTCACTAAAATTCCTATCGGGCGTTCCTGCATTCGTGCAGTGCCCGTGAGATTGAAAACTCCGGGAATGGAAGAAAGATACGCCGAGAGAAAACGCATCGTGGTTCCTGCAGCACCAACATCATACGTATTTCCATCCTTATGCTCTTTCAGTTCGCTGATGATCCTTCCGAGTGAAACCGTGTCTTCCGCATCTGAAATTTCCGGGATGAAATAATCTGTTCCGGTAATGGCCCGAATGATGAGCAGGCGGTTGCATTCGCTCTTGGAGAGCGGCAACTTCACTTCGCCTTTCAGCTTTCTCGGGATATTCAGTTTCATATTAATTCTTGTTCTGCATGGCGGAAACACGATAATGATCGAGCGATTCCATGATCTCGGACGCATCAGCCCGCTTGTTGATCACCGGCACACCGATGTCTTTCAACAGCGTTAAATTAATACTTCCTTTTTCATTTTTCTTATCGTGCCGCATTAATTCAATGATGCGGTGATAAGCCGTGGTGTCGATGGAGTGAAGACCGAATGAACGGTGAATGATAGAAGCGATCTCTTCCATTTTACTTTCCTCAAGTCCGCCATGTCTCACCGACAGCCACGCTTCGCAGATCATTCCGATCGCGACAGCCTCTCCGTGCAGCAATGTTTGTGCGTGTTCGAGAAAATAAGTTTCTATCGCGTGGCCGACCGTGTGGCCGAAGTTGAGCGTCTTGCGGATATTTTTTTCCTGCGGATCCTGCTTCACAATTTCATTCTTGATGTTCACCGAACGCAGGATGATCTCATCCCAATCGCTCGCATCGGCGAGATTGATATCCTTCAGGAAATTCCAGTAATCCGCATCGGCGATGAGCGCGTGTTTCAGCACTTCGGCGAAACCGGAAAGCATTTCTCTCTTGGAAAGTGTGCGCAGGAAAGGCGGATAGATAAAAACTTCCTGCGGCTCGGCAAAGAATCCAACCTGGTTTTTCAGTCCGTCGAGATCAACTCCCGTTTTTCCTCCCACGGATGCATCCACCTGCGCGAGTAAAGTGGTCGGTACATTCACGAATGCCATTCCGCGCTTGTACGCCGCTGCTATGAAGCCGCCCATGTCGGTGATCACGCCGCCACCCAGATTCACCAACAAAGAATTCCTGTCGGCGCCGAGTTCTCCCAATGCGCGCCAGATGTTCGTGCAGACTTCAAGTGTTTTATTTTTTTCGCCGCTCTCCACTTCGATCACTTCCGCTTCGGAAAGTTTTTTTACGTTGGCGATGAGCGTAGGAAGACAATGGCGCAGTGAATTCTCATCTACAAGAATGAAGAGGGAAGAGAATTTATTCTTTTTCAGAAATGCGTTCAGCTGGTCGAGGGCCGAGTTCCCGATCTGGATTGAATACCCTGAAGTAACGATGGTACTGAATGGGGAACCCATATAGACAAATATGCGAAAAAGAATGGGAGAATGGAAGGAGGGGAGCAAGGAAGTAGCATTTGAATGGTGGCTTATTATTCTCAATAGCTACTCCTCTTCTTCCCTCCTAGTTGCTATCTTTGCCCACCTCATTTTCAAATGGTTTCTTTCGACAATACCGAGATCGCTTTCTCTTCCAAGTCCGACAAGGATCTGAAACGTTCGTACTGGCTTTTCCGCATCATCGGGAATCCAACGATGGTGAAGATCGGAAGCGGCCTCACCAAATTCGCGCTCGCTATTTATTTTCCCATCAAGTGGATGATCAAACCAACCATCTTCAAACAGTTCGTGGGCGGAGAAAATATCGAGGAGTGCAAGAAGACGGTTGATGCGCTCGGAAAATTCCACATCGGAACTATTCTCGATTATTCAGTGGAGGGAAAAGAATCGGAAGAGGATTTTGACAACGGTGCGAAAGAGATCGTGGCGACAGTGGAGCGCGCGAAGAACGATGAACATATTCCTTTCTGCGTTTTCAAAGTCACCGGTCTCGCACGATTTGAATTGCTCGAACGGGTTTCCTCCGGAAAAATTCTTTCCGACGCCGAGAAAAAAGAATGGGATCGTGTCATTGCAAGAGTAGAAAAGATCTGCACCACCGCTGCAACTTTCGGCAAACCCATTTTCATTGACGCGGAAGAAAGCTGGATCCAGCAGGCCATTGACGATCTCGCCGATATGATGATGGAGAAATGCAACCGTGTGAAACCAATTGTCTATAATACATTTCAACTCTATAGAAAAGACCGTCTCGCATACCTGAAAACATCATTCGCGAGGGCGGAACAGAAAAATTATTTCCTCGGCGCGAAACTCGTTCGCGGCGCTTACATGGAAAAAGAAAGAGCACGCGCGGCGAAGATGAATTATCCATCACCGATCCAGGACAGCAAAGAAGACAGCGACCGCGATTACGACCTGGCCGTTGCTTTCTGCGTGGACCATTATCTGAAAATTGGTTTGTGCGCGGGAACGCATAACGAGACCAGTTCTATGAAACTCGCGCAATTGCTCACCGAAAAAAATATTCCACACGATCATCCACACATTTTCTTCTCTCAATTGCTCGGCATGAGCGATCATATTTCCTTCAATCTTTCCAGCGATCATTACAATGTGGCGAAATATGTTCCGTACGGGCCCGTGCGCGATGTGCTCCCCTACCTCATCCGCCGCGCGCAGGAAAACACTTCGGTGAAAGGACAAACGGGACGGGAACTTTCGCTCATCATGAAGGAGAAAGAACGCCGGAAGAGGAAATGAGGAGTTGAGAATGTGTGGAGATGAGAATGCT
>DATJEX010000021.1:0-3982 GCA_035496135.1 Bacteroidia bacterium | reverse complement strand
CGGATGTTTCAGGAAATATCGTGGAGAAGTTTGCTGCGAACGGACAAAGGAATATCCAGTTGTCGCATCACGATGCCGGAGTTTATTTTGTCAGCGTAATTTCCGACGGAAGAGAAAGTGTTTCTAGGATAATATTCTATTGAAGGGAACGAATTGCGAATCTGCGCGAATATTCGAATCTGGCGGTACAATTTGTAATTAGCATATTCGAGCTATTAGCACTTCGTTCCCTTAACTTAATTCTTTCCATGCCAATGCCGCTGCTCCAAGGACGGCAGCATGATCGGGTAATCCGGATAATTCGATCTTCACTTTTCCGGCGTAATTTCTCAGAAGATAACTCTCAAAATATTTTCTTGTCGGATCGAGAATGAATTTTCCTGCTTTCGCCAATCCGCCGTAGAGAAAAATATGTGACGGGCTGGTGATGGCTACCATATTCGCGAGGGCGAATGCAAGTTTTTCGGCAGTTGCACCGAGTATATTGATCGCTACTTTATCTCCCTTTTCCGCCGCTTCTGCAATGTGCCTGCTTTCCAGTTTGTCAAGCGGAATTTCATTAAGTATACTGAGATCTCCCATAAACGAGAGAAAATCTTTCGCGGTCGTTACAATGCCGGTTGCCGAAACATACGTCTCGAGACAACCGTGACGGGTACACCCGCACAATCTTCCGTTGTGTTCAACAATGACGTGTCCGAGTTCACCGGCGAATCCATCATGGCCATACATCACCTGGTCGTTCACGATGAATCCGCTTCCCAATCCTGTTCCGAGCGTGACGACGACAAAATCCTTCAGCCATTTTGCAGAACCGAAAAGTTGTTCACCCAATGCAGCAGCGTTCGCATCGTTCGTGATCTTACACGGGCGGAATGTTTCTTTCTCCACCATTTCCGCCAATGGAATTTTTCCCGCCCACGGCATGTTCGGAGCAAACTCGATACATCCTGAAAAATAATTCGCGCTCGGCGCACCGATCCCTGTAGCGACAAGATTTGCTCCTGTTGAACGGAGTCCGTCTTTAAGAATGGTGATCGTTGCTTCCACCCACGATTCCGGTGTGCTGTGTGCTTTTGTGCTCAGCTTCGAACTGAACAAAACCTTTCCTTCACGATCCACGAGTGCGATCTCGGTGTTCGTTCCGCCAATGTCTATTCCTGCTACGACTTGTGTCTTCATGAAGAGTTACTTGTCAGACTGAGTGCGCTTTTTGTCAGCTTTCGATACTTTGGCCTTCAGCCAACACTCAATCTGACAAAAAGCGTGTACCGAAGGCTGACAAGTCTATTTTACAAAGTAATCTGAATCGATCAACGTATTCTTATCATTCTTGTACAACGCGTAATTGAATCCTTTCTGAATTCCGTACGCGCCGTGTTCGCCTTTTTTATTGATGGCGAGAATTCCAACCTGGAAATCTTTATAGTTGGTATGTTTCTTAATGATCCTGTTGATCGCTTCTTCACATGCTTCCTGCGGAGTGGCGCCATTGCGCATCATCTCGACAGCGACGTGAGAAGATAAAGTGCGCAGAACTGTTTCACCCAAACCGGTGCACGTTGCTGCTCCAACTTCATTGTCCACAAAAAGTCCGGCACCGATCACGGGTGAATCGCCAACGCGCCCGTGCATTTTCCATGCAAGTCCGCTCGTAGTGCAGGAGCCCGCGAATTTTCCGTCTTTATCCATCACGAGTAACCCGATCGTGTCGTGATTCTCCACATTGATGATAGGTTTGTAATTCTGTTCTTTCATCCAGTCTTCCCACGCTTTCTTCTGCACTTCGTTCAGCGTATTGGGCAATTGCGTGATCCCATTTGAAGTCGCGAGCAATTCAGCGCCGCTTCCGACGATCATCACGTGCGGCGTTTTTTCCATCACCATTCTGGCAAGTGAGATCGGGTGTTCGATTCCCTGCACGAATGCAACTGATCCCGCCATTCCATCATCGCGCATGATGCTCGCATCGAGTGTGACGATCCCTTCGCGATCGGGAAATCCACCGAGGCCAACAGAAGTATTGGTTGGATCCGATTCCACCACCATCACTCCTGCTTCAGCAGCATCGACAGCAGTTCCTCCATCCGTTAATTTTTTCCACGCCGCTTCATTCGCAGGAACACCGTGTTTCCAGGTCGAGATCACCATCGGAAATCCTTCCACCGAATTCGGATTTTTCTTCTTGCCGAGTTTTGTTTTTCCGTCGTTCATACCAATAGCGTCTTTACTTACCCCGGCGAAGATAGTCGCGAGGATGCCGGTCTTTAAAAATGACTTTCTGTTCATGGATGAAAATTGGTTTGAAATAAAGGTAGTCACTACCGAACAATTACAAATTACATAATTACAAATTACAGATGAACCCTTCTAAGACACCAAACTGTAATTTGTAATTATGTAATTTGTAATTCAATCATTCTACTTCAATCTCATCACTGAATATCCACGCGGGATTTCCTCTACCCGCATGCCACTGCGGACATTTACCCATGTTCTTTGCGACGATGCGGATGTAACGCGCTTTCTGCGGATCGGCCGACATGAATCGGTTGATCTGCGGGCCGTCTTTATCTTTCGGGATCGGATCTCTTACGGTTGAAACAAGTTTGAAATTCTTTCCATCATCCGAAACGTAGAACATCACAGAATCAGGAAAAAATATCCATGCACCCTGGTCCTGGAGAAAACCAATTTTAATTCTTGAAAAACTTTTCACCGAGCCGAGATCAACAACCACATCCAGATCTTTTCCTTCGTAACCCTGCCATTCGCCCGTGCGGAAGTTTTCAGAACCCATTATTCCATCGATGAGCGCATCATCACCTCCACCGGTGTATTGATTATCGTATTGTGAATTCAGCTTGATGGAACGACCTCCGGGAATTTTGATGTATTTGAATTCGATCGTGTCGCTGTGCTGACCGAGTTCATTTACCGTGAAAGCTTTGATAGAAGATGTTTCTGTGATATCGAATTTCCATGGCGTTTCTGCGAATGCGCCGCCGTTGATACTCTGGAAAATTTTCAAACCCGGAACCTGGTAATAGAACAGGTGCATAACATCCGTGAATGTCCTCTTGATTGTCGGGCCAAAGAACAGGTTATTGGTTTCATAAAAATCTGTCATCTGAATTCGCGGAGGAAGCGGGATGGCGGCCATGTCACTGCAAATATTAACTCCCGGCCAATCTGTTCCGGTTCTGATCATTTCCAGTCTTCCTCCTTTCATAATATCGCTATAGGAGACAGCATTCTTCTGCACTGCCACTCCATTTACACTTGCAAAAAGATATCCTGGCTTAAAACCTTCCGGAATTTTCATTTGAAATGAATCCTTCGTCAGATCATGGATCTCGAAATTCTTTCCGGATTCAAGAACGATCTTTACCTGGTCAAAACCTGGCTTCGTAATGGAATATTCATTTGTGCCCGGACTCACATCATACATCCCCATCATACTCATCACATACCACGCACTCATCTGTCCGCAATCTTCATTGCCACAAAGTCCATCCGGTTTATCGGTGTACATCGTGTTGCAGATCTTAGAAACGACCTCTTGCGTCTTCCACGGCTCTGAAGTGTAATCGTACAGATACGCCATATGGTGACTCGGTTCATTTCCCTGTGCGTATTGCCCGATCATTCCCGCGATATCCGGCTGATCTCTTCCGGAGGTTGCCGATGAAGTGGAAAATAATCTGTCGAGAAAATCAATGAACTTTTTATCGCCACCGTGCGCTGCGATCAACCCGGGAATGTCCTGTTGAACTGCCAATGAATATTGCCACGCATTGGCTTCGGTATAATGGAAATTCACTTCGTTCGGATCGAAAGGAGAAACGAATGAATTGTTCAGCCGTGCGCGCATGAAACCGGATTGCGGATCGTACAGATTTCTCCACGACTGCGCACGATGCATGAAATAGTTGTAATCCGAATCATTTTTCATTCGCTTTGCCGCGAGAGCAATGCACCA
>DATJEX010000020.1:0-5635 GCA_035496135.1 Bacteroidia bacterium | reverse complement strand
TTACATCAGACGCCATGGAAACAGGAGTTGCTGATGCAGCCTTGTAGTCGATCTGGATCGGAAGTGTTTCATAAGCGCCGACTGGAAAAGATCCCTGCGCCAGTTTTCTTCCCTTGTAAGTGAATTTCA
The DNA here is from genome assembly GCA_035496135.1 of Bacteroidia bacterium. Lineage (GTDB taxonomy): Bacteria > Bacteroidota > Bacteroidia > Palsa-965 > Palsa-965. Next base: position 5,506 of record DATJEX010000020.1, on the reverse strand, counting down.
TTTCTTTTCCTTCGACGACCATCACGCCGCCAGAAGCCTGCACATAACGGGTCTTCACTTTCGGGCAAAGGAGAAAATGAGTTTTTCCGCCGTGCTCCATCACGTTCATTTCAAATTTCTCTGCGTTCACTTCCTGTGGAAGAAAGAACTTCGATCCGTTGTGTTCAATGTAGGGCTTCATGGTAGTTTGTTTTGTTGATTATGTTTCTTGTGTTTGTTCATCTATTCTTTGATGTGCGGCTGAAATTATTTCATAAGAAACTCAAGCAACACATGCAACGATCTACTTCTTTCTTACAGTTCGCTGTTCGATGCGCTTCTCATATTTACTTCCCTGGAAAATACGCTGAACATAAATTCCGGGAATGTGGATCTGGTTCGGATCGAGCTGGCCGGGTTCTACCAGTTCTTCCACTTCTGCGATGGTGATCTTCGCTGCTCCGGTCATCGGGTCGTTGAAGTTGCGCGTCGTTTTCCTGAAAATGAGATTTCCGAATCGGTCACCCTTCCATGCTTTCACAATGGAGAATTGCGCGTTGAACGCATACTCGAGCAGGTATTCATGTTCCTCTCCCTGGAAATCCATTTTGCGTGTCTCTTTCCCGATGGCGATCTCTGTTCCCACTCCGGCGCGAACCCATACGGCGGGCATTCCGAATTTCGCGGCCATGCTTCGTGTTGCCAATGTTCCCTGCGGAATGAGATCCACTTCGAGTTCTCCTTTCAGTAATTGCCGCTCAAATTCCGCGTTCTCTCCCACGTACGACGAGATCATTTTTTTTACCTGTCTTGTTTTGAGCAGGAGGCCGATACCGAAATCATCCACACCGGCATTGTTGGAAATACAGGTGAGATCCTTCGTTCCTTTTTTTACAAGTGCGTTGATACAATTCTCGGGAATTCCGCAGAGACCGAAACCACCGAGCATGATCACTGCTCCGTTCGGAATATCTTTTACAGCTTCATCTGCGCTGGCGACTACTTTATTCATAAGTGTACGAACTACGAATGTTTACGAAACTGCCCATCGACAAACTCAGGGCAGGCGAACGGCGGACATTACGAATTTATCACGCGTCGTTTCGAAACGAAGATACGAATCAAAGGAAAACAAAAACTGATCAAAAGCAGAATTGAATGCCTGCCATACAATTTCTCAACTGCCGTCATCCGTTCCGAATAATGTTCCTGAATTCGGATCGTAGCTTGAATCGTCATCATCACTGTCGGTGCAGTTCATGTCGATCATGATCTTCTTCGCGGGTTTCGGGAATGCACCCTGCGAGATCTTCAGCGATTTATCGGCGTAAACTTTCTGGAAGAATTTCGCCCAGATCGGAAGCGCCATGGCCGCACCCTGTCCCTGGCTGAGATTATCAAAGTGCACGCTGCGGTCTTCTCCACCAACCCAGCATCCGGCTACGAGATCCGGCGTGAGTCCCATGAACCAGCCATCGGCCTGGTCCTGCGAAGTTCCGGTTTTACCTGCGATGGCATTGGTGAGTTTGTATTTGCTTCTCAATCGTGCCCCGGTCCCGTAATCCACAACGCCCTGCATCAGGCTGATCATGATGTACGCTTTTTCTTCACTCATCACTTCACGGCTTTTCGGAACAAAATCCTCCAGCACTTTTCCATTCTTGTCTTCGATGCGCGTAACGAAAGTCGGTTCGATCCATGTTCCTTTATTCGCAAACGTGCTGTTCGCCCCGACCATTTCATAAACGGAGATATCGGCAGTACCGAGACAAAGCGAAGGAACTGCTTCGAGATCGGAAGTGATTCCAACGCTCCGCGCAAAATCGACCACTGCATGCGGGCCGAATTGTTTCATCAGGTATGCAGAGATGTAATTGATGGAAAGTGCGAGTGCTTTTTTGAGCGTGATCATTTTTCCGGCGTACTTCGCTTCTTCTTTCGCATCCCACGAATTATCCGGGCACCAGTCTTTCCCGTCTTCACCGGTGATGCAGGTCCGCACGCACGGGATCCGGTCGCAGGGAGAATAACCTTCCTGGATCGCGAGTGCGTACACGAATGGTTTGAAAGTGGAACCCACCTGTCGTTTCGATTCCTTCACGTGATCGAATTTGAAATTCTTGAAATTGATCCCGCCCACCCACGCGCGTATGTAACCCGTTTGCGGTTCCATCGCCATGAATCCCGTTTGCAGGAATCTTTTGTAATAACGGATCGAATCCATTGGTGACAACATGGTATCGATATCTCCTTTCCAGGAAAACACGGTCATCTTCACCGGTGTTGCAAATATTTTCGCGATCGCCGTTGAATCCGTTCCGATTTTCACGAGCCCTTTGTAACGATCGGTCCGCTTCATTGCCGAATTCATAATGCTCGCGATCTCGGCCTTCGTCACTTTATAACTGAACGGAGCATTCTTTTTCGTCTTGAGGACTTTGTCGAATTCCGCCTGCAGATCGGTCATGTGTTCGGTCACCGCATCTTCGGCATAACCCTGCATGCGTGTATCGATCGTGGAATATATCTTCAATCCGTCGCGGTACATGTCGTATGGTTTTCCATCCGGCTTCAGATGTTCGCTGCACCATTTCTTCAGGAAATTATCGCGGAGATATTCGCGGAAATAAGGAGCGAGTCCTTCATTGTGACTTTCCGGGTTGTAATGTGTGATAACCGGAAGTTCTTTGAGTGAATCGAATTGCGCCTGCGTGATGAAATTGTTCTTCAGCATCTGTCCAAGCACAACGTTCCTTCTCTTCTTCGCATTATCGGGAAATAATATCGGGTTCCACTTCGAGGGATTCTGGCACATGCCCACGAGAATCGCTGCATCTTCAATTTTCAGTGAATCCTGCGGGCACGAGAAATAAACTTTCGCCGCCGATTTTATTCCGACCGCATTGAAGTTGAAATCATATTTGTTGAGATACAACGCCATGATCTCTTCTTTCGTGTAAAGCCGCTCGAGCTTCACGGCGATCACCCACTCTTTCAGTTTCTGATACACGCGTCCGAAAAATCCGGCGGTCTGCGCTTCTTTCAGGTGAAACTGCATTTTCGCCAGCTGCTGCGTGATAGTCGACGCTCCGCCGTTGCTTCCGCCTTTGAATACCGCACGCGCCAGTCCGCGAAGGTCGATACCTGAGTGACTGAAGTAGCGTTCATCTTCCGTTGCAACCAGTGCATGAATAACATCAATGTCGACGTCCTTGTAATTCACATTCACGCGATTTTCCGCGTAATATCTTCCCAATTCTTTTCCATCAGAAGAATAGACAACGGTCGCCAGATTATTCTCAGGATTCTGTAATTGCTCAATGTCCGGCAGATCGGCGAAGAGCGCGATGCCTACGACAAGCAGAATGAAACTCAATAAAGGCGTGAGCAAAAGGATCCAGAACCAGCGGACGAATTTGCGGTACTTGCTTTTCGGCTTTGACTTCTTTCCGCGTTTACTGTTCGTTTCCTGCGGAACTTCTTCTTTATTCTCTTCTGATGACATGCAGGGTCAAAAGTAGTGAAAATCACTTCCCTGCCAGTGAGAAACGGATAAGTGTCCGGAATGAAAGAATAAGTGCGTCAAAAAGGTATTGGGGCATTGGGGTATTAAGTTAAAAGCAAAACAGTTTTAATAAAAAATCGGTAGTGGGTCAGTTTGAAGTGGTGTCAGTGTTTTATAACCTGACACAGGATTGCGCGCTTGCTCAAACTGACCCGCTACCAAAAAAATCGGGGTACTAAAATTTGGAAAAAATCTCCCAAACCTTAATACCCCAATACCTGGATACCTCAATATCTTTTTAGTGTGGCTTCGGATGCGCTTTTGCGATCGAGTCGGCCATGTGTGTAGAATCGGCTTTTCTTTTCGCAATGCTCGCGTTTTTCATTGCCATGTGAACGTGCATCATCGAATCAGCTCTGTGTGTAGAATCGGCTTTTCCTTTCGGCATTCCGGTGGAAACATGTTGTCCTGCCGGTGGAACAGAGATCTTCAATTGCATTCCGCAATTCCATCCTTCTGCTGTTTTCAATACGTCGCCGAGTGTGACACCGATCTCACGATCTCCGATCTTCCAGAGTGATCTGACGCTGTAGATATAATCAATTCCCTTCGAGCGATCCTTCGTTTGTTCCGATGTTGCAGAAACAAATACGCACTGTTTCCAGTCGAGTTTTTCAGCAACGACTTTGTTGCGCTCCATGCGGAAAGTGGTGTAAGCGATATTCGGACTTGCATAATAACCGTCGATCGCTCTCTGTTTGGCCGCCTGAACTGTTGCGCTGTCTTTGTACGGTGTTACCAGTGCGGTGACCGCTTCTGATTTTGTGGCGCACAATTCCACATAACGAACCGAATCGTTGGCCTGCATCGCTGCAAGAAGGGCTTTCGACATGTCATCCGCAGTTGGGAATCGTTTGGCCTGTCCTGTTCCTGCGATGAAGAGGTAGGGAACAAGAATGAGTAAGAAGAAATACTTTTTCATGTAATGAAGTTTTTAATGAGATTTCCGATCTTTTTTCCTTCCACTAAAAACCCGTCATGACCGAACGGGGAATCGATGGAGTGAAATTGAGCGCCGGGGATCTTGTCGGCGAGGTGTTTTTGTTCGGGCAGCGGACAAAGGAAGTCAGATGATATGCCAATAACAATAGTTTCAGCCTTTATAGTTTTCAACACCTCGTTCATTGTTCCGCGTCCGCGTGAGATGTTGTGTGAGTCCATGGAACGTGTCAACAACCAGTACGAATAAGCATTGAAACGCTTCACGAGTTTTTCGCCCTGGTAATGAATATAGGATTCAGCTTTCTGTTCACTGATGCGATCGTCATCGTCGCTTTGTGTCTGCACGAATGCTTCATAATTCCTGTACGTAAGCATACCGATAGCCCGTGCTGCTTTCAGTCCACGCGCGCCTGCATCATCACGCTTTTCTCCATAAGTAGGATCGGCTTCGATCGCGATCCGTTGTGCAGTGTGAATGGCGATTCCCCAGGCACTTTCTTTCGCACCCGTTGCGATCAATGCAAGATGTTTCACCACCGAAGGTTCCATCACCGCCCATTCGAGGCACTGGTATCCGCCCATCGATCCGCCAATGAGCAGATGAATTTCCGCGATGCCGAGATGTTTGCGCAATTCCATGAATGCACGAACCATGTCGCGAATGGTGAACACAGGAAAGTCGCCGTACATTTTTTCTCCCGACGCATTTGCTTTCAACGGTCCCGAAGAACCGTAACAGGAAGATGGAATGTTTGCGCAGATGATGAAATGATCCTTTCCGTTGATCGTTCTGTTTTCTCCAATGAGATCGGGCCACCACTCCACACAATCGGCACTCGCTGTAAGTGCGTGACACACCCAGACTACCTTACTCTTTCCGGGAACAAAATTCCCTTCGGTGCAATACGCCAATTCCAGTCCGGAAATTTTCTTTCCCGACTCGAGTGTGAATTCGCCGATGGTGTAAGTATTGGATCGCACGGGGCGAAATTAAACAATTGTCAGTCTTCGGTGCGCGCT
>DATJEX010000019.1:0-7814 GCA_035496135.1 Bacteroidia bacterium | reverse complement strand
ATTTCACAAATAAGAATGATAAATGGGTCACCTATTATCCGAACGGGAAAGAAAAATCAGAAACGATCTATAAGCAGGGAAAGATCGCGGGCATTTACCGGAAATGGTACCAGAACGGAAAGAAAATGATCGAGATCAATTGTGATGGCGATCCCAATATCGATCCGCCGCGCGTGTGGAATGAGCAGGGTGTGGCACTTACCAAAGGCACGAACAAGTACAACGAGATCGTGGAAAGCAATATGCCGGGCGAAAGTTATGTGAACCCGATGATGGAACATTACAATCGTACATTGATCAGCGATAATTCTTCGGTGCAGCACGTGAGCAGTGTGAATGCAACATCGGGCAGGGGAGGAGATGGTAACCAGGTTTCGACTCAACAGGTTTACGATATCGTGGATGAAGCAGCAACATTTCCCGGTGGAGATGATTCCTTGCGCCTGTACATTCAGCGGCATGTGCATTACCCGAACGAATATGCGCCGCGTGCGATCCAGGGAACCGTGTTCGTTCAGTGCACTGTTGAAATAGACGGCAGCATCTCGAATCCGATCGTCGTTCGTTCCGTGATGGGAGCACCGTTGTTCGATGCCGAAGCGATCAAAGTGGTTTCCGGAATGCCGAAATGGAATGCGGGAAAATTAAGCGGACAATCCGTTCGTTCAAATGCGGTAGTACCGGTGAAATTTTATTTTGAATCAGCGGGGAATTAGTTAATGGATAATGATCAATAGTCAATAGTTGAATCAAATGAAAAAACTTTTCCTCCTTTTGATCTTTGTCTTAACAGCGAATTTTATTTCTGCACAGGTCGCACCGAAATATCCACCTCCTCCGGTGGTTACAGATCACTCACAGGATCCTCCTCCGGAAATTGATTCTATCGGAACGGTAGCCATAGATACCGATACAAATCAGGTATTCGCTTATGCCGAGGAGATGCCCACGGCTCCGTATGATTTCAATAAATACCTCCAGCAGAATATCAAATATCCTACTGACGCCAGGGACGCCGGCAAGCAGGGATGCGTGTATGTCTCCTTCGTCATTGAAAGGGATGGAAGCATTACCAATGTACAGGTGAAAAAATCTTCCGGCACAGCTTCACTTGATAAGGAAGCATTGCGCGCGATCTCGTCCATGCCCAAATGGACTCCCGGGAAAATGAATGGAAAACCTGTAAGAGTAGAATTTACGCAACCTGTACGTTTTGTTCTTCCGCCTCCTTCATCAAACAACGGCAAATGAAAAAATATTTTCTCCTCCTTCTGTTTCTCTTCTCCGCGGATTTCATCTTCGCGCAGTCGCATCCTAAATATCCGCCACCGCCTCCAAAAACCAATGATGGACAGAATCCGCCTCCGGTTTATGACACGATCACAACTGTTATGAATCAACAAGGCGAGGATGACGGCCCTCCGGATGTCACTGTTTATAATGGGCCTGACACCAACCAGGTTTACAGTTACGCCGAGGTCATGCCATCTTCTTCGTATGATTTCAATCAATATCTGCAGCAGAATATCAAATACCCGGCCGATGCGCGTGATGCCGGAAAAACGGGAACAGTATATCTGTCTTTCATCGTCGAGCGCGACGGAAGTATCACGAATGTGCAGGTGAAAAAATCGGCGGGTTATCCCTCGCTGGATAATGAAGCAAAAAAGGTGATCACCGCGATGCCGAAATGGAATCCGGGACAAATGAATGGGAAGAATGTAAGAGTGGAAGTGGTGCAGCCGGTTAAGTTTGTTCTTCCGCCACCACCTTCTAACAACGGCAAATGAAAAAACATTTTCTCCTACTCGTCTTTCTTTGCGGCGCGAAAATAATTTTTGCGCAGGTTGAACCGCCTCCTCCGCCACCACCACCGCCCGTTACTGATTCAAGTGGTGTTTTCACTTACGCAGAAATAATGCCTTCGGCTCCGTACAATTTCAATCAATACCTCTCGTCGAATATCAAATATCCACAGGATGCATTGGACGCGGGGATCCAGGGAAACGTTTATATCGGATTTGTTGTGGAGAAAGACGGAAGCATTTCCAACGTGGAGATCAGGAAATCGTCGGGGAATAAATCGCTTGATGCCGAAGCAGTCCGTGTCATATCTTCGATGCCGTATTGGAATGCCGGTCAAGTGAATGGAAGATATGTGCGTGTAGCGGTTGTTCAACCTGTTCGCTTCACCATCACTAAAACAGATAATCCACCACCACAACAATCAGGCGGTAAATGAAAAAATATTTCCTCGTTCTTCTGCTGAGTCTCACGGCCGGGATTATTTCCGCGCAGGTCGACACGATGCGTGTAATGGACGCAACGGTAACGGATCCGAATGCCGATACAACTGTTTACAGTAATGTGGAACAGATGCCGGCGCCTGCCTATCAAATGGGAGCTTATTTTTCTAAAAATGTGAAATACCCGCAGGACGCGAAGATGGCACATCAGCAGGGAACTTCGTATATTTCATTTGTCGTTGAGGCGGATGGAAGTATTTCCAATGTAACGCTCGTCAAGTCGGCAGGAACCGCTTCTATGGACAGGGAAGCGATGCGGGTGATAACAGCCATGCCGAAATGGAATCCCGGAATGCAGAGTGGAAAAGCGGTTCGGGTGAAAATGATGCAGGGAGTGAAATTCTCCCTTTTGTAATGATCTTTAAAGGATGAATGTCATGAAAAAATACACACTGATCCTCTTCCTGGCTTTCGCGTCGGAAATGATTTCTGCCCAAGCCATTCCGCAATTCGGTCATGCCGATGGTATCATCAACAGCGCTGCCGGCGGCGGGGTATCGCCTGCTTCAGAGTCGGCCAGCGGACATGCGGACGGACTCGTTAATCCAGGATCAACATCAAATGGAGATGTTGCTGCACCAATGCCAAAGGACTCCGCTGCAACACCGGTTCTCGATTCAGCCGCGTTAAAAGCACAGGCCGATACGATGGTTTTCAATTCTGCTGAACAGATGCCCGCTGCGCCTTATGATCTCGCGCAATATCTGAAGGAGAATGTCAAGTACCCGAAAGCGGCGATCATCAACCGCGCCGAAGGAGTTGCCTACATTTCATTCGTGGTGGAAAAGAACGGAACGATCGATGAGGTGGAGGTACAGACTTCTTCCGGGAATTATTCGCTCGATGGAGAAGCGATGCGCGTCATTTCTGCGATGCCAGCATGGAACTCAGGCACGAATGCAGGAAAACCTGTCCGTGTGCAGATGACGCAACCTGTGGAATTCAGTTTGCTGAATGCTATTCACAAAAAATAGAAATTGATGAAAAAATATTTTCTTCTGCTGATCCTGAGTTTCGCAGCAAAGATCATTGTCGCGCAACCACCGCCACCGCCATCGAATGGAACATCGGTAAATCATCCGATGGATACTGTCAGATCGGTTGGTGTACATACTAATGATTCACTGCAGATTTTTTCGATGGCAGAAGTCATGCCCGTTCCTCCCTATAGTTTCAGCGATTATCTTCAGAGCAATTTGAAATATCCACCAATGGAACGGGATGCAAATAAACAGGGTGTTGTGTACATATCATTCATTGTTGAACGGGATGGCAGCATAACAAATGTGATGGTGAAAAAATCTTCCGGTTACCCGGGACTGGACCGGGAAGCTTACCGTTGTCTCTCCGCAATGCCGCCATGGAAACCCGGCACAATGCAGGGAAAAAGTGTTCGGGTTGAAATAGTTCAGCCAGTCCGCTTTCAGCTGGTGAATCCAGCTCCAAAAAGTAAGTAGAGAATTCGGATGAAAAAATATTTTCTCCTTCTCGTTTTTCTCTTTTCAGCTAAAGTAATTTCAGCGCAACTTACTGCGCGTGACAGTGCCTTGATGCCTCATATGGAGAATGGTGATTCTTTGCCTGTTCATAATGTGGCGGAAGAGATGCCTGCACCAGCTTATAGTGTCAATGACTTCTTGAAGGAGAATATTAAATACCCGAAGGATGCGAAAAAAGCAAGGTCTCAAGGTGTCACATATATTCATTTTGTAGTAGAAGAAGACGGAAATATCACGCATACCAGTGTTATCAAATCGTCCGGACATCAATCACTTGATGATGAAGCGTTAAGAGTGGTCGCCATGATGCCTCCGTGGAAGCCGGGAACAATTTCAGGAAAACCGGTTCGTGTGGAAGTAGTGCAGCCCGTTCGGTTTACCTTAAACAGAAACTAACCTTGGAAGCAGTCTTTTCGGAAAAATGAAAAAGTATTTCCTTCTTCTCGTTTTTCTTTCCGCCGTAAAAATAATTTCCGCACAAGCCCAGCCGCAGTATGGCCATGCAGACGGAAAATCGGGAAAGGATATGCCGCCACCTCCGGATACCACTCATCCGAAAGTTGTCGCACCAAAAGACACGGCGTATCTCGGTGACTCAAGTACTGTGTTTGATTATGTAGAAGAGATGCCAAACTTTACCGGAGGCTATGATTCGCTTATGAAATATATATGGAAGCATTTTGATTATTCAACGATAGACGGTGATCAGGTAGTCGGCGTGGTATATCTGAGTTTTGTGGTGGAGAAGGACGGGCATCTTTCAAATGTGATGATCAAAAAAAGTTGTGGTAATGCTAATATGGATAAACGCGTAAAAACTTTTTTCGAAGTGATGCCGCCCTGGACTCCGGGGAAAATGAACGGAAGTACAGTCCGGACAAGGATCATTGAGCCTTTCCGGATAGAACTCAGATAATAGTTTCTAAAGGATCATTCCTTCAGAAACTTTTCCGAATAGATATCATTTCCATTCTTCACATGCACAAAATAAATTCCACTCGTGAAGCTGGCCACATTAATTTCTGTTTTTGCTTCACTGGAATTTGAACTGTAAACCATTTTCCCAAGCGCATCGTAGATCGTGATCTCCTGTTCTGATAATGAATTCGCAGAATAATTATCTAAAACAATTTCATTCGTGGCAGGATTCGGATAGATGCTTATTCCTGTTCTCGTAACATTGTTTTCAATTCCGGTCGACATTTGCCCGCATTCCCACTGGAAAGGTTGTGAGGCAAAATTATTTTCCCAGATCGTGTACACCTGCGAGAAAGTTTTCCATTGCGCCTGTCCTGTCGCCACCATCGCATTCATACTATCGGCTATTTGTAAAACTTTCGAATAGAACGCCGCATTGTTCAGGTCGGCCTGTTCGAAGAAAACGGATTGAAAATAAATTCCATTCGAAGGATAATTTCCCGCCTGCACATTGGAGATCACATCTCTTATTTCGGCAACGATCGTCGCCACACTCGTCGTGTCATTCTTGATTTTGATCTCGCAGCCGGTCCCGATGTGATGGAGTGGACTCGCGGGATTATTGACAAGATAATTCGCCGTATCCGTCGGATTCCAGAAACCGAAATATTTCAGATCGGCTACGTGATTGGGCGTTCCCCCACCCATCAGGTATTGAGGTTGCCAGAAATAATTCGGGAAGATGACACCGTATTGCCCATTGATGAGATTGGTCCAGATATTAATTCCATTCGAATCATTATAAATGGAACCACCGATCACTTCACTGGTTGGAAGGCCGATCGAGTCCATGAGTTTTACGACATCAGGATAGAGGTAGACGTTCTCGTGTGAATGCGGATCCATTTCCACGCCTTTGTCCTCATGCATCCAGCGGAGAATATTTTTATTGTTGGTCGTCGCTTCCAGCGCGGGAGTTTCAAGCGACAACACTCCATTCAGATAGGTGTAATCCGATTGCATGTTCCATGTCATCCCATTCGCCTGGAAATAATTCGCAAGATTCATGATCTGCGTACGATTGGAATTATAGAATCCGGAAACGCTCCATTGTTGTGTGTCTTCATTGTGACTCAGAAAATCGAAGTAAACAACAGGAGCTTGAGCGATCATGGAAAAACTGATCAGCAAGAGAATCGATATGGAAAGGAATTGCTTTTTCATGGCGAGAGTTTTTTGGGTTCAACTATATGACTCTAAAACTATCCCACTGTTTAATCCGGCCGGACCATAAACACCTCATTATTGTAATCCGGAGGAATCGTATTTTCAATCAAACCCAAGATTAGCAGGACCTTAAGCGATTCCATTTTGTCCAATAATCAACACGAAAAAAGTAAACACCTGAGGCCTGCCTGCAGTTTCTGCCTGCCGCCTACTGCGTACTCCTTTCTGCCTACTGCCTACAGCTTTCTGCCTACCGCCTACTGCGTACTGCTTACTCCTTTCTTCCTGCTCCTGACTGAGCTCCTGGTGACCGGCGACCCTACGCCCGCCGACCGCACGCCAGAATGTGCGAGGCTATTCGTTGTTAATCAACCCAAAAGGCTATATTTGAATAAGTAATCATTTAAGCCATTCTTTCTTGAAGTCGGTCGCAGCTTTAACTAAAAGTATCAAGGCAAAAACGCAGAAAGTGCTACATTTGCAGGACACCCTGCAGAAGGAGAATTTGCGTTTCAAAGAGCAGATCAGCCGACTGAAAGTGAGGGTGGAAGAGCTGGAAAAGCTGAATAAGAAACTCGAGGATCAGAACAGCGTTCTCAGGATTTCCAAAAGCGTTTCCGGTGATAATGAAAAGAATCTTGCTTTAAAACTCAGGATAAACGAGCTTGTGCGGGAGATCGACAAATGTATCGCACAACTCAACAGGTGATTTTTACCTGGACAAACAAACGAAAATGGGCGAGAAGTCCGTCAAAATAACAATAGCAGGTCGTACCTACCCGATAAAGATCGAGGCGAAAGAAGAGGCATTTGCCGTTGAAGCGGCAAAACGCATCAATGAGAAAGTCGCCAATCTTCAATCGAAATTCCAGGTACAGGACAAACAGGATCTGCTGGCGATGACGGCGCTTCAATTCGCAACTCAATATCTCGAAGCGAAATCGAAAATGCTGGATGATCCTGATGCACTCGTTGCTCAGCTCAATGAAGTGGATTCGCTCCTTGATGCCCATCTTTCCGCGTCCAAAGCGTAAAAGTCCGGACCAACCGTCTGGATGCACAATCAACTGTTGACGAATTCCCGCCCGGAGCCCGTGATTCACGAGCCGTTTGCGGGATTTTTGTTTAACCAGTTCTAAAAACGCTTTATAAAATGCCAAATCTATCCCCGCTCATCATCGAGATCATCGCCGGTGTTGGTGGATTGCTCCTCGGGATCATCATCACCGCAACCATTCTCCGCGGTGCATTCACGAGAAAATCCAAAGAATTATTAGCCAAAGCCGAAGCCGATGGAGAAGCCATCAAAAAAGAAAAACTCCTTCAGGCGAAAGAGAAATTCCTTCAGCTGAAAACGGAACACGAAAAAGCAGTGAACGACAGAAATCACGCGGTCGTTCAATCTGAAAACCGTGCGAAACAGAAGGAGCAAGCGCTCAATCAGAAGATCGAAGAGAACAAACGCAAGGAGGCGGAACTTGAAAAAAAACGCAGAGATGTTGAACATCAGCTTGAGCTGGTGGCAGCCAAACAGGATGATATTGACAAGCTGCACCGCAAACAGGTGGAGCAACTCGAAACCATTTCCGGAATTTCTGCTGAAGCTGCAAAAGCGCAGATCGTAGAATCACTCAAAGCGGAATCCAAAACCGATGCGATGGCTTACATCAAGGAAATAATGGATGAAGCGAAGATGACCGCCAACAAAGAAGCGAAACGTATCGTCATCCAGACCATCCAGCGTGTGGCGACCGAACATGCGATCGAGAATTCCGTTTCTGTTTTCCATATCGAGAACGACGAAATGAAGGGACGCATCATCGGGCGTGAAGGAAGAAACATCCGCACACTCGAAGCAGCGACA
>DATJEX010000018.1:0-15300 GCA_035496135.1 Bacteroidia bacterium | reverse complement strand
TCCATTTCCGCAATTACGAGGAGGCCGCTATCGAGTTTTCCCCCCGTGTCAACTGTTTTACTGGCCTTAACGGGTCGGGAAAAACCAATCTGCTCGATGCCATCCATTATCTCTCCCTTTGCAAGAGCTTTCTCAACCCTGTCGACACACAGAACGTCCGTTTCGATCAGCCGATGATGGTCGTCCAGGGAATTTTTGAGAATGCCGAAGGGACGGAGGATAATATCCTCTGCGCCGTGAAGAAAGGGCAACGGAAGGTCTTCAAGAAGAACGGAGCCGATTATGATCGCCTTTCAGATCACATCGGGCAATTCCCGCTCGTCGTTGTTTCACCACTCGATGCAGTGCTCGTGACCGGGGGAAGTGAAGAACGGAGACGATTCATGGACACGGTCATTTCGCAGTTCAATCATGTTTATCTCGAAAATCTCATCGCTTATAATCGCGTTCTTTCCCAACGGAATGCCTTGCTGAAAAAAATGGGAGAAGGTTCCATTGCCAATGACGGCACACTCGAAGTACTCGATCTGCAATTGCAGCAATATGGCGAACCGGTCCACCTGGCGCGGAAGGCTTTCGTAAAAGAAGTGCTGCCTTTTTTCAATACGTTCTATAAAGAACTGAGTGGTGGCGCGGAGGAAGTGGAAATGGTCTATGAATCGAAACTGCACACGAACTCATTGGCAGACCTGCTGAAAATGAACATCAGCCGCGATGAGATCCTCGGGCATACCACTTCGGGCATTCACAAAGATGATCTCGATTTCACGATCGCGGGACATTCACTCAAACGCACAGGTTCGCAGGGACAGCAGAAAACATTCCTCATCGCCATGAAGCTTGCAGAATATGTTTTTCTCGATCGCGCTTCGGGCAAAAAACCGATGCTGCTTCTCGATGATGTGCATGATAAACTGGATGAGGAACGCGTGATCCAGCTCATGAATATCGTTTGCCGCGATTCGTTCGGACAACTGTTCATCACCGATACAGGTGCCGGGAGAATGGATGATATTTTCAGGAGCAAAAAGTTGCCGTACAAAATGTTCCGCGTGGAGAATGGGAAGGTCCTGGAGTGAAAAGGTATTAGATATGGTATTGGGGTAATGAGGTATTGGGTTATTGTTCCAAAAAATCCGATAGATGGTTGTCTTCATGAATGAGAATTGATCAGGAAATAAATTATTCCTGCACTTAGTGCCTCAATACCCTAATACCTCATTACCCCAATACCTTCTTTGGCACGATTGTTTCTTTATTGACTCCTGAAATTCATCATTGGTCTACCTAATTTTCAATAGCTTTGTCGAATCTTAAACCAACCCAAATGTTAAAGCATTACATTCTCACTGCTGCATTGGTTATCGGTACGTTTTATTGCGCAAATGCACAAACAACGGCCGCTACCAAAACCGTAACACCCGTCTACTCCGGATTGTCTGCCGATGGCGACATGAAGCGGGATAAAATGGATTATGTCGGCGCTGTCGATTCCTATACTGCACAGATCAATACGATCGGTATCGAAGCGCAGCGGATCTGCAAATTGAAAACCGATTATCTCAAAATGTCGGAATTCGACCGCATGAACGCCAACACCGACGAAGTGAACAAGCAATACACCGACTGGGCTAAATTGTATTATGGCCGTGCCATGGCGAACATCGCGCTCGGAAAAAAACCGGATGCGAAAGCGGACCTGGATATGGCGGTCGGCCTCGACAATACCATGGCGGATGCGTACTATCAGCGCGCACTGCTCATGAATACCAAAGACACCAAAGATGAAGCGTGCGAAGACATGAGTAAAGCAGCTGCACTCGGAAGTGATAAAGCGAAGATCGCGTTCGACGATAATTTCTGCTGGAATTCTGCGATGCAGCATTTCAAGAATGGTTCTTCCAACGTCACGCTGAAAAAATATGACGAAGCGATCGTTGATCTCGATATCGCCATCGCGTTGTGTCCCGATTCAGGATTATATTTTGCGAAACGCGGCCAGGCTTATCTCGGAAAAGGTGACAAAACAAAAGCGCTCGCTGACCTGAACATGGCTACGCAGGTTTCCCCGAAATCACCTGAAGGTTATTACCAGCTTGGCGTTTACTATTTCAATCTCGATGATTTTGATAAAGCGTTCGACAATTTCACACTTGCCATCAACAACGGCAGTAAAAACTACGATGCGTACATGTATCGTGCGCAATGCTGCGAGCGTTCCAATAAAATGACATCAGCGATCTATGATTACGGACAGGCGATCTCACTCCGCCCTTCTGATCCGGAAGCGTACTACCGCCGCGCACTCATTGAGCGTGACATGAAGAATGTAACGGATGCCTGCAAGGATTTCCGCAAAGCTTCGGCGCTCGGAAGTGAAGATGCAACTCCGTTCATTGACGAATGCAAATAGAAAACTGAATCATTATCAGAATGCCGCCCTCAGATAGCGCTCGGGACGGCATTTTTTTTGAACTGAAAAGTGGAACTGGAGAACAGGGAAAAACATTTTCTGAAGGGACCTTCCGGAAGAGGAAGCGAATTTCTTTTCACGCTGAAGGTGATCCGTGAATTCATTCGCGGATTCCGGAAACTGCATTTTATCGGGCCATGCATCACGGTATTCGGTTCGGCACGATTCAAAGAAGGACATCCGTATTATGAATTAGCCCGTGACATGGGCAAGCGCATCGCCGATCTTGGATTTGCTGTACTCACCGGCGGAGGACCTGGAATAATGGAAGCGGCGAATCGTGGTGCGAAAGAAGCGAACGGAAGAAGTATCGGGTGCAACATCGTTCTGCCCCATGAGCAGGAACCGAATCCGTATCTCGACAAATGGGTGGACATCAAATTCTTTTTTGTGCGGAAGGTCCTGCTCTCCAAATATTCCTACGCGTTCGTTGTCATGCCCGGTGGATTCGGAACGCTCGATGAGATGTTCGAAGCGATAACGCTCGTGCAGACCGGAAAGATGGAGCGATTCCCGATCGTGGTCATGGGTAATGATTTTCACACGCATGTACGCGAACATCTCGACCGGATGCTTAAGGAAGGAACGATCAGCGCGTCCGATCTCCAGTTGATACTTTTCACTGACTCTGTGGAAGAGGCCGTCACACATCTGAAAGAGAACGCGATCTCCCGGTTCAACCTGAGAAAAAAGATCCGCCCGGTGAAGCTCCTCGGTGAGGATTAATCGGAAAATGCGGAAGGGTCGAGATCCGAGAATTTTTTCTTACCGCGGAAATAATATTCCATGATGAGTGTCTTGCGGTAAATGGAAGACGTCGCGTACTTCGTGATATTTTTTTTCGTCGCCCTTCTTTTGCGCAGCGTACTTCCGAGCCTCGCATAAAAACTTCCATGTGCGCGCAGGACCGCCCAGGTGTGTGCGAATTCGCCGGAGAAAAGGAATTTCATTCCTGCGATCCCATCCATCGTCATCCGCAGAAATATTTTCAGCCAGAAATATCCCGGCGCGTGATTCTTGAAAAGCAACACGAGATTGTTCCTGAAATTCAGATACGTTTTCTGCGCATTCTGCTTCGATAATGTTCCGCCTCCGACATGATAGACAGTGGAACGCCCGCAATATTTTATTTTCCATCCTGCGTTGCGCAGGTGCCAGCACAGATCCACCTCTTCCATGTGCGCGAAAAAATCTTCATCAAGTCCTTCCGCCTGTACCCACGCATCACGCCTGATCATGAGACATGCGCCCGTAGCCCAGAAAATATCGCGATCATCATCGTATTGCCCGTTGTCCGTTTCGCACGTGTCGAAAATTCTTCCGCGACAGAAAGTATAACCCCATTTATCAATGAAACCACCAGCAGCTCCTGCATATTCAAATTTTTCTTTCTGGTGAAACGACCTGATCTTCGGTTGACAGGCGGCGGTCTTCTGATCACTGTTCATCATCGCCACGAGTGGTGTCAGCCAGTTCTCCGTCACTTCAACATCGGAATTCAACAGCACGAAATAATCATGGTCAAGATCACGCAGCGCATCATTATAACCTTTTGCGAATCCCCCGTTGGATCTGTGCTGAATGATCCTGACAGAAGGGAAAGCGGAACGGACCCACGCGACCGATTCGTCGGTGGAAGCATTATCGGCTACGATGACTTCGGATTCAGCGGAAGAAAATTTTACGACAGCTGGAAGGAATTGCTGAAGGAAGGAAATTCCGTTCCAGTTGAGAATGACTACCGCTGTCCTTGAACTCATACATCGATCCCGTTTACTGTCGGGGAAGAATTGAAAACTGTGGAATGAAAACGCACAACGCGTATCCTGGAATTTCGGTCATGAAGGATCAATGAGGATCGTTGTACCAATCGGTTGAATTTCCTCCGTACTGCGGATCGACCGTTTGCTGATCGAGATTGTGCACGGCGTTATCACGTTTGAGCAAACGCACCTGCCAGTTGTCATCACGAACTTCTCCACGTGCATCGGAATGGATCAACTGGTAATTATTCGTCGCGAGGTCAAAATCAGCGAAAACGAATTTGCGGTTGGTCTGCGCAGTATTTCCCGGCTGATTCACGTTAGTCGTGTTCGTCGGGCCGGCGATGCGGTAATATTGCCAGATCTCATACGGATACGAACTCGGTTCCGTAGTTACAGAAACCATCTGATCGGGCGGACCGTATTGCAGGTAAACCCGGCCGCGATCTGTTTCATATCCGCGCAAGGTCTGCGTTCCATATTGTGTATTCACTTTCTGAACTTCAAGATTGTATTTATTCCATGCGCCTTCCGGATCTTTTTCATCGCGCGCCAACCAGAAATTGTAAAGGAATTGCTGCATGAGTTTGATGTCACCGGCCTTGATACGATTCTCCGCGAAGTCCACTTCATTCTCACTGCTGATCGGGCGAAGAGAACGGATGTAATCGGCAAGTGTATCGCCATTCGTAATGCGGGAAGCGAAGGTGTTGGTAATATCCACGCCATTCACATCCGACATGGAAAACGCGACGCTCGGATTGTAACGCTCGAACTGATTCTTCCGCATGCCGAGCAGGCGATTGGAACTGTTGCGCACCTCTACGACCAGGTTGTAGGTTCCCGAAGGAAGTTTGTCGATCTGGAAGGAATAGAGAAATGAATTGATCTGCTGCGGCTGAAGTTTGACGAAGGCATTGTATTCTTCCATTTTCGTTCCCTGCGAAGATTCGATGTAATACAGCACAAGAAATTTTTCATCCGCTTTCATCACATTCGTCGTGTGATAGATCTCACCATAGAACGAAAGTTTGTTCATGTTCTCCGGGATAAAAGAAGAAACGTACGGAACGAGATCATAACCACTCTTCGTCAGTACGTTCATTTTCAAAGAGGGCGTGTATGATTCGAGGATCTCGAGGTGAGAAAGACAAACGGAATCCGGATCGATGTCGCTCAACACGGAACGTTTGTTCGTGATCGGTTTGACCGGATCACGATGCATATCGGTAAGCGTGATCTGCAACGAGTAATAACCGGTTGGCAATGGAATACGCTGGAGGTCGAGAAAACTCTGTACATCCGCACTGTCTGCTTCTTCAGGGCTGTTCAATGTATAATGCTTGGCACAGCGGATCGAATCGTCCTGCGTGAAGATCATTAGGACATCGACGGCTGCCTGCCATTTTCCGCTTTTATTCTTCGTGTACACGAGCGAATTTCCAATGACGGAAAGATAGGTTTCGACATACGATTTGTTGTCCGGTCCGTTGAAGGCGCACCAACTAAGGTTCGCTGTGAGTTCTTTACCCCAGGCTCCGGCACTGATGATCGCGGCGAGAAATAGGACAATGGCTTTTTTCATCTCTGTTTTTCTTTCATGTCTGGGGGATGGTCTGGACATAACATACACATGATAAAATTACGAAAATTCAACGCGTATCCGGCTTCAGTTCCAGCCAATTAGAGTGAAAACACCGCCGGTTGAAAGAAAATCGGCTCAAAATTGTGTAACCGAACGGTTTCTTATATATTTGTAACCGATTGGTTACATAAAAAAACTGAAGATGAGAAGAGACGTTTTCCAGGCGATCGCCGACCCGACACGAAGAGCGATACTCAGTGTGCTCGCATCACATCCGCTGAACCTGAATGCCGTGGCGGAAAATTTCCACGTGAGCCGTCCTGCCGTTTCCAAGCATATCAAGATCCTCACCGAATGCGGGCTGGTGACGATCACACAGCAGGGAAGGGAACGATACTGCGAAGCGAAACTGGAAAAACTGAATGAAGTTTCGGAGTGGGTGGATCAATACCGGAAATTCTGGGAAGATAAATTCGATTCGCTCGAAAAATATTTACAGAAATTACAATCCAAACCTGTACGGACTAAACCGGATCGATCAGTTCATGAACATAAATCAAAAAAGAAAAAGAATGCCAGGAAAAAATGAATCAGGAGAATTACTCCTCACGCGCGTGGTGAATGCGCCGCGCGAACTCGTATGGAAAGTGTACACCGAAGAAAAACACCTACTGCAATGGTGGGGCCCCGCCGGAATGACGATGATGATCGGCAAGTTGGAATTCAGGCCGGGCGGAACATTCCTTTATGGAATGAAAGGCCCGGATGGAAATGAAATGTGGGGAAAATTCGTGTATCGCGAAATCATTCCGCCAAGCAGGCTTGTCTTCGTTGTATCGTTCACGGATAAAAACGGAACCATCACGCGTCACCCGATGTCACCCGGGTGGCCGCTGGAAACTTTATCCGACACAACTTTCGAAGAAGAGAACGGGAAAACGAAGATCACCGTGCGATGGAAAGCGATCAACGCGAGTGAAGAAGAATGCAAACTGTTCGATGCAAGTCATATGGGCATGAACGCGGGGATGGAAGGAACATTCAAACAACTGGACGCTTATCTCGGGACCATTCAAAAATAATTTCACACATGCCGACAAAAGAAAAAACCGCAGACAGGGAATTGAGAATTTCCCGTTTACTCAACGCACCGGTAGAACTCGTTTGGGAAGTATGGACCGATCCGGATCATATCAAGAACTGGTGGGGGCCGAATGGATTCACGAATACGATAACGAAAATGGACATCACTCCGAAAGGAGAATGGGACCTCGTGATGCACGGCCCCGACGGGACCGAGCACAGGAACAAAAGTATTTTCAAAGAAGTGGTGAAATATAAAAAGCTGGTGTATGATCATGTGACCGGTCCGAAATTCACCGCGACGATCGAGTTTGAAAAGCAGGGAGAAAAAACGCAACTCAACTGGCATATGCTTTTCGAAAGCAGGGAACAATTCATAGAGGTCGTAAAAACGTTCAAAGCCGACGAAGGATTGCGGCAGAATATCGAAAAGCTCAGTGCATATCTCACCGCACAGTCCGAACTTCGTGTTAGACTTAAACAGGATCGTATGCCACGCACATGCACATACCTGAATTTTCCCGGTAATACCGAGACCGCGTTCAACTTTTACAAGAAAGTTTTCCGGACAGAATTCAATGGAAAAGGCATACAGCGCTTCGGGGATATTCCTGCTGAAGTTGGTCATCCGCCATTGTCGGAAGCAGATAAAAAACTCGTCCTTCACGTGGAGTTGCCTATCACCGGCGGACATGTGCTCATGGCGACGGATGCACCGGAGAGCATGGGATTCAAATTGAACGCCGGGAACAATATGCACATCAGTATTGAGCCGGACTCCCGGGCCGAAACAAAACGTTTGTTCGAGGCACTTTCCGACGGAGGAAATGTGACGATGCCGCTGAAGGATATGTTCTTTGGCGCTTATTATGGAAGTTGTACCGATCAATTCGGGATCAACTGGATGGTGAATTTTGCAGAACAGAAATAAAAAAATAAAAAGATGGAAGACAAAATAATCCTTGAACGGATCTACAACGCACCGATAGGTGTAGTGTGGAAAGCGATCACCGACAAAGCGCAACTGAAGAAGTGGTATTTCGATTTCTCAGAGGATTTCAAAGCGGAGGTCGGCCATCAATTCGAATGGAATGCCGGCCCTCCGGACGGAAAACAGTGGTTGCATCACGCGAAAGTGGAAGAAGTGATCCCCGGAAGAAAATTCGTTCACACCTGGGAATATCCCGGTTATACAGGAACATCCGTGGTGAGCTGGGAATTGATACCTGTGGATGAATACAAAACAAAACTGATCTTCACGCACCACTTCATCGTACCTTTTGATCCTGCTGAAGAAGCGTTGCGCCGCGGAAATTTCGTCGAAGGATGGAACGCTATGATCAATAAAGGATTGGTCGAATTTCTCGAAAAGGAAATGGCCTTGTTCAAAACAACCTGATCACACAACAATTTTATAACAGCTGCTAAACACACACACATGGAAACAAAAGAAAAAACAGCGATCACCGTGCAGGCCGTGGTGAGCGCACCCGTTGAAAAAGTATGGAAATGCTGGACCGATGCAGAGCATATCATGAAATGGAATAATGCTTCTGACGATTGGCACACACCGAAAGCGGTGAATGATCCGAAGCCCGGCGGAAAATTCGTTTACACGATGGCTTCCAAAGACGGAAAAATGTCATTTGACTTCGGTGGAGTGTATGATCGGGTCGAATATGGAAAAGAGATCGCGTACACGATCGGCGACGGAAGAAAAGTGAAAGTGATCTTTGAAAGCGAAGGAAACGCGACGAAGATCACGGAAACATTCGAAGCAGAAGACCAGAACCCGGTCGAGATGCAGCGCGGTGGATGGCAATCGATCCTCGACAATTTCAAAAAACATACAGAGGGTATTTGAAATTCGTTCCTGTTCATTGACGATTATTAGCTAAAAATGATTTCTATGAAAAAAGACAAGATCATTTACTGGAGTGTGACCATCCTGTTCTCAGGGTTCATGATTTTTTCAGCGGTTCCGGATGTTATGTCCGCCCCGGAGGCGAAGGTGTTCATGAATCATCTCGGTTATCCGGATTACATCATCCCATTTCTCGGTGTCGCAAAAATTCTCGGCGTTATCGCCATTCTCATTCCGGGATTTCCCAGGATCCATGAATGGGCATACGCGGGATTATTTTTCGATCTGCTCGGTGCGACCTATTCGAACATGGCGAAAGATGGATTCGATCCTTCCATGCTGATCATGATCCTGCCGTTCGCATTCCTGTTCATCTCCCGTTTCTATTCACAGAGAATAGCGGGAATGAAGAAGGAGAAAACCGCGTAACAACTGGCATTCTTCAGGGTGATTGATTAGATTTGATTCACCCCATGAAAAGGATCCTGCTGCCATTTTTATTTTTCACTTGCGCCGCGCACGCGCAGGTTCAGCGACAGGTCCTCGTGGAGGAATTCTCTTCTGCTTCGGCCGGATTGTGCGCGTCTGTGAATCCAGCGTTCAATCAATTGATGGGCGCGAATCTTGCGAAGGTCATTCCTGTGAAATATGAACTCGCGTTGCCTTGCTGCGACCCGTTCTATTACCAGGATTCAACCGATTCGCAGAACAGGTCGGCGTATTACAATCCGCAGATTCCATTCGGTATCACCGATGGAAGCCCGATCGTGAATGATTGTCCTTCTTCTTTTCCGGGATTTCCTTCGTGTTTATCGCAGAATGAGATCGATTCGATGTACGCGATACCATCACCATTCTCACTCACCGTGAATCAGCAGATCAATTCAACGCTCGACTCGATCACGGTTTCTGTCACGATCACCGCGGCGCAGAATATTTCAATGGTCACGCCGGTTTTACGTTTGTCGATGCGCGAACGCTTTGTCCGTTTTTATTCTTCACCCGGCGGAACAGGAGAGAAGTGGTTTTATTTCACCAATAGAAAAATGATCCCGGATGGAAACGGAACTTCACTCGTTACAAGCTGGACGAACGGGCAAACACAGACATTTACTTTTCATGTGAAAATTCCGGATTACATCTACGATCGTGATCAGCTTACGTTTGCCGCATGGATCCAGGACGACGCTACGCATGATGTGCTGCAGGCGGGACAGAGCGCGCAGTTACCCGATATGTACGACGCTTCACTTTCTTCGGTGAGCGGCCTGGCGAATTCCTGTTTGCAGGCGTTCTCACTCTCGCCGACACTTACACTCAAGAACAATGGTGATTCAACCATCACATCGTGCAATATCTATTACACGCTCGATAATTCCGCTGTGCAGATCTATCACTGGAGTGGAATTCTTTTGCCGAACGCAACGACGAATGTTTCGCTGCTTATCGCTCCACCCACAAACGGGATCGATCATGTTTTCCGTGCAACCGTGAATGATCCCAATGGCCTGATGGATTTCGATCACATGAATGACCGCATCACTGTGAATTTCATTGTCGGTTCAGCACCGGCTTCACTTATCCCTTACACGGAAGATTTTGAGAATGGATTTCCGCCGACAGGAATCAGTATTGACTCGGATGATTCACTCATCAATTGGATGCAGAATGCGAACGGAGGTTTTGGCAACAGTGCAAATTGCGCATACATGGATTTCTGGGATTACACACCGACACTCGCACAGAAGGATTATCTCTATTTGCCTTTCATTGATCTCTCGCAGGCGAACATGTTTGTGTATCTCGATTTTTCACTCGCGTACATGACGTACATCAATCCCGTGACGCAGGTACACACGCATGATAGTCTGCTCGTACAGGTTTCAACGGATTGCGGAAACACGTGGAATACACTTTATGCGAAGAGCGATACCATCCTTGCGACTGTTCCCGGATCGGGATTCAATTTTGTTCCGGCTGCGAATCAATGGAGAAAAGACACGGTCGATCTGTCGGCTTATTTTGGAAATCCTTCATTGGCCATTCGCTTCAAGACGAACAATGATTATGGAAACCCATTGTATCTCGACGATATCCATATTGACCAGGCGGATGCGATCGTAAATTCCGGTTTGAATAACAAAGTGAAAATTTATCCTGTTCCCGCACGTGATGAACTTTTTGTGGAACTGGCTTCGCCATCTAACGGAATGCGGATGAATATCTACGATGCGATGGGCAAACAGGTGCGCAGTGCAGCGATCATTGCAGGAAAGAACAGTGTCGATGTTTCCGGTCTTGCCCCGGGATTCTACAGTTATGAACTGATCGGTGAACAGACGGGTAGGACGAATGGAAAATTCCTCATTGTCCGCCAATGAGAAAACGTCTCACAAAAAGGATCCGCGCATTTTTTTCTTTGCTCATGCTCTTTATCGGCGCATCACAGCTCCATGCGCAGGATACCACGCAATATGTTTACCATAAAAGATTCAGTGATCATTTTGTTTTTGTCGGGGATGGGCCATCGAATGGATATTTCAAGAACATTTTCATTCTCGGCCCGGAAATTTCACTTTCGGAAAATCTTGAGATCTACGCCGGGCTTGGAGTTCACCTGGACTGGATCACGACAAAACCCGGATATCACGATGGACACTGGATCTACTGGGATCACATTTTCACATATCGCTGGAACTGGCACATGGATAAGCCGTACTTCTGGAGTGAAGACCTGGAATATGATATGTTCCGGTCTTATTCCGGTTTTGGAGCGAGGCATTGGAAGATCATCGGTGGAATTGTTTTTTCTCATCTCACTGATTTCGGAGATTACAACAGTTTTCTCTTCACACCGATGGTTGGCATCACGCATCTCGGATTGTTCGATCTGAAAGCAGGATATACATTGCCTATTTCACAATGGAACGATGAATTCTATGCGCGGAATGTTTTTGTGCTCTCACTAACGTGGCGCCCGTTTCTCAAATGGCATCAGCCGGTTTTGTGATAAAAGTCTGTTCAAACTCACGAATAAACATTTCGAGGACATTTTTCAATCGCAATGAAACTCCATTTGAAAAATGAATGGGCAACACAAAAGTTCAAACCAATATTTGAAATCCTGTTTTCAGTTCGGGTTAAGAACATAACGGATGAAATAACTCACCAGTTCGGCGCTCGTTTTCATCTTCATTTTCTGGAGAATGCGCGCCCGGTATGTGCTCACCGTAGTGATACTCAATGAAAGATCTTCGGAGATCTGTGAAACTGTTTTACCGGAAGCCATGAGCATGGCGGTGCTGAATTCCCTGTTCGAAAGAATTTCGTGGGGCTTTTTATTCTCCGGGGTCTCGAATTGCTGTAATAACTTTTCTGCAGCAGATGCGGTGATATATTTTTTTCCGTGAAGGATAGTTTCCACTGCATCCAGGACCTCCGAATTAGGTACATTCTTGGGCAGGTAACCTGACGCACCGGCCTTGAAAGCGCGCAACGCCATGTGATCATCAGGGTGCATACTCACGACAAGCGCAGGAATATTCATTCCTTCCGTTCTCATCTGCTCGATGAGTTCAATGCCGTCTCTTCCGGGCATCGTGATATCCGTGATCAGGATATCCCATTTTTTATTTCTCAATTC
The DNA here is from genome assembly GCA_035496135.1 of Bacteroidia bacterium. GTDB lineage: Bacteria > Bacteroidota > Bacteroidia > Palsa-965 > Palsa-965. Next base: position 2,889 of record DATJEX010000018.1, on the reverse strand, counting down.
CTCAAGTGCTTTTGGCACAGAGCCGGCTTCACCGAATACGGCGTTGCTGTATTGATTCTGAAGCACGAGTTTCATTCCTTCCCTTAGTAAAGCGAAATCGTCTACCAGGAGCATGCGGGGGTTGGTGGGGGTCATGATTGTTTTTTTAGTTTGACAGGGGAACCATCAATTATTTTTTGAAGGTTTAAATCGAATGCTACGGGTGTAAAACATTCGGCGACAAAAGTACCGGGCGCTGAAATCATGGATATGACCCGGGTTTGTTTGTGAACTGATATTGCTCATGATCGATTGAATTATTTTAGCCGCTCCAATGCCAATTCTGCTTTTCAATACAATAACTCAGCGTAAAGTGAAGATGCTCAGGGTGTAAGGAGAATTTTTTCAGAGTTGTTTTTGGAACAACTCTCTTTGTTATTTTTGCGCCGGAGAGGTGGCAGAGTGGTCGATCGCGGTAGTCTTGAAAACTATTGACTGTAACAGGTCCGGGGGTTCGAATCCCTCCCTCTCCGCTGATAATAGAAGCTCGTGCATTTTGCACGGGCTTATTTTTTTGAAACATGTTTTACACTTACATTTTAAAAAGCGAGAAGGACGGCAAATATTACTACGGCAGTTGCGAAGACCTTCAAGTCCGGATCAAAGCTCACAATAGCGGTAAAGTACGATCTACAAAAAGTAGAAGGCCGCTCTTATTACATTATCAGGAACAGTTCGCCACAAAGACAGAGGCGATAAAACGCGAATTATTCTTTAAATCGATCGCTGGATACAATTGGTTAAGGGCAAACGGAATCACCTGAATTCAATATAGGCCGGTCGATCGCGATAGTCTTGCCACGTAGTGGTCCCTTTGGGAAAAACTATTGACTGTAACAGGTCCGGGGGTTCGAATCCCTCCCTCTCCGCACCCTGATTACAAGCCTGCACAAAATAATTGTGCAGGCTTTGCTATTTCCTTGATTCTTATCGGTTTCATCAAAATCACTCTAAAGCGTGGCAAACGTTTTTGGGTACGTTTTGGCATTTATGTTCTACCATAGTTCTACCACGCTTTGAAACGTAACAAAGCGGAGATGCGGGAGGTAAATAATAGTAGGAGACAACTCCATAAACCAAAAACAAAAAAGAAATGAAAGCCACTCTGCATTATGTATTGCGAACTGAAAGACCGCGGCCTGATGGAACTGCAATCATCTATTTGCGATTGACAATAAACCGTAGGAACAAGCCTATGTATTCCATCTACCGTTCTGTTCCCTTGAAAAAACAATTTCGTCATCTCACCGTTGAGCAGATCGAGAATTATCCGGTGAAGAAACTCAACGAGAAAACTACAACACGGGATGACCTTTACTGCTGGAACAAATCCAAAGGAAGACCTTCACGCGGATTTGGTTCTGCCGAATCACTTACTCAGTTTCTGAACGAGGAGATTGTTCGGGCAGAAAACATCATCAACGATTTTGCCAAGCGTAAGAAGGCGCTGACTGCCGATTCATTCCGCCATGCGTTCAAAAAATCAAACGTGGATATGTCCATTTTCGATTATTGCCAACAGCATTGGGAAGTCGATCAAGACTGTTCCCTTGCCCCTGAAACCATTAAAAGCTACATGAGCATAATTGGAAAGCTGGAGAGATACAAGCCTGGTTTACGGATGGAGGAAATCGACAACAAGTTTCTGACTAAATACGTGAACTGGATGAAAAAAGAAAAGCCGAAAATGGACGGCGGTAAAATTCTTCCGGGTAACGGAGAGCGCACTATCAACAATAATTTGAAGGTGATCCGAACAGCACTGCTCATGGCTATCAAGAATGATGACTTTCTTGTTGAACACTATCCATTCAACGAATACAAGGTGGGTGAAACGCAAACAGAATTGACCTCGCGTGATTTTCTGGAACCGGAAGAAATTCTGCAAATGGAAGATCTGCTCAATGCGTATTACCCACCAAGTAAACCGGTCTCAGAGGTCAGCAAGAATGAATGGAAGGAACGCGCTGCTTTGAAAATTCTCAATCCAGGTGAATATGATACTCTACGTAACTTTTTGTTCGCCTGCTATACCGGTTTGCGTTACAAGGACATGTTCTACTTCAATGTAAAAGAGCATGTCAAAGGGAAGTGGGTGAAAAATCCCATGACACATAAACGAACCTTTCGGTATTACGTTGATGTGGAAGAAATGCACAAGACCGGAAAAATGCTCATCGTACCATTGATTGACAAGGCGCTTGGAATTCTTGACATGGATAATAAGGGAAAGGAATTCCGGGTGATCTCCAATCAGAAAACGAATAAACACTTAAAGTTCATTGCGAAACTCGCCGGGATCAATAAAAAACTGTCATTCCACGTAGCCCGTCACACTTTCGCAACCACTTGTTTCACCTATGGAATCCCGGCAGAGGTTGGGCAGAAATTGCTTGGCCATAAGAGCGATAAGTTTATCAAAATCTATACGCACCTTACCCAAAATACTCTGTTCGTGGAAATGGAAAAGGTGAACAAAGGGTTCAATGAATACGAGCAGTTGCTTCGCGTTGTGCATACTTCGAGTGATTCTTCCGTGACCCAATCTGCACTTTCCAAGAAGTTGGAAGATGAGAAATTCAGAGAGTTGGTTGACGCACTTGGCAAGATGGACAAGAAACAGATTGAGAAAGTGGCAGCGATTGCGAAAGTTGTTACGGCGGCTTAGATTAGCGAAGGGCGGGGTTTCCCCCGCCCTTCATCGTTAACCCAAACAATCATGAAAATTTAGTTTTGCTTATAGAATTCCCATCGTGAATGTCCATTATCCACCGCCCCTTGCTGCATGTAATCATACAACTTTGCACATTCTTGACGGTCAAGGTTCAGCTTAGTTTCTTTCAAACCCTC
>DATJEX010000017.1:0-5531 GCA_035496135.1 Bacteroidia bacterium | reverse complement strand
GCCGGGCTCTACAAATTCAGCAGCGGCCTTGCCCGTAGCAGGGATGTGGAGACGACGAATTACGGCTACATCGATTCAACAGGCAAACGTGTCATTCCACCGGCGTTCGACATGGCTGACGATTTTGAAGATGGACGCGCCATCGTGAGCGTGAATGGGAAATACGGACTCATCGACACGCAGGGAAAATTCATCGTCGATCCGCTTTATGATTTCATGTACGATCTTGGCGGCGGCTATTACCAGACGAAGAACATGCAGGGAAAAGTCGGCGTGGTGGATTCCATCGGTCATCCGCTCATTCCGGAGGTGTACGACGAAGTTTATCATTTTCAGAGATCATTCCTCACGGTCGATTCCGCTGGATTTTCCGGTTGTTTCATGGTGAATGGAAAAGAAATATTTCCAACGGTTTCCACTCGCCCTGTTTATTTCTTCAACGGAAGATGCATCGTGAATAACAAAGGAAAATCAGGAATGATCGACACGCTCGGCCATCAACTGCTTCCGCTTGAATACGACAGCATCGGTGTTTTCTTCAAAGGTTACGCGACTGTTCTGAAGAATGGAAAATACGGCACCATCGATTCAACAGGAAAAGTTGTGATCAAAACAGAATACGAAGAACTCCGCCCGATGGTGAATGGATACGCCGTGTACGCATCGAAAAACAAATACGGTTATCTCGATCTCAGCGGAAATGTGGTGATCGAAGCGAAGTACGAGGATGTTTCCGTACTCGTGGATCCGGACAGAAAAGAATTCGAATAAGACGTGAGAAGAGGTTTGAGAAAAATAAAGCGGTGGCCGGAGATGATGATCCTTTTCATCTTCATTGTTTCGCTCTGTCTTTCGTGGCGCGGCACACTTTCCAAACCAACGTATACCGATGCCGTTCGTTCGGATGGGATCGGTTATTATTCCTATCTGCCCGCCATTTTCATTTATCACGATCCCACTTTTTCCTTCACCGATTCGCTCGTCACAAAATATCCGAACCTGTACGGAATGGGCGGAACTGCTTTCTGCAATGTCATTGGCGGAAAAAGAGTCGATAAATATTTCATTGGCGAATCAGTTCTCGCCGCTCCGTTTTTCCTCGTAGCACATCTCACGGCTAAGATCTCCGGCCAACCTGCTGATGGATTTTCACTGTTGTACATGATCGCCGTTACCATCGCTTCGATCTTTTATTCCTGCCTCGGGCTTTTCTTCCTGATGAGATTTTTCAGGCGTACGGGAATGCGGGACCGGCACATCACGTTCATTCTCTTTCTTGTTTACTGGGCGACGAATCTTTCGGAGTTCGCGATGTGGGAACCTTCGATGTCACACGCCTATTCCTTCGCAATGGTCAGTGCGTTTATTTACGTTGCGCAATCCTTATTTCTTTCGTTCAGAAAAAAAGATCTGCTGTGGCTCGGATTCCTTCTCGGACTGATCACGATCATCCGGCCGGTGAATATTCTTGTCGTGCTGCTTCTTCCTTTTCTCGCGGGAAACAAGGAAACTTTTTTCCTTTTCCTGAAAAATTACATAAGGAATCCCTTGTGGCTCATCGGAAGCAAACTTGTATTCATCGCGGTCATTTTCATTCAGCTGCTCGCTTACAAAATACAATCGGGACACTGGTATGTGTATGCCTACACAAAAGAAGGATTCAATTTCGCGAAGCCTCATTTCTGGCAATGTCTTTTCAGTTACACGAACGGCGCATTCGTGTATGTTCCGCTACTTTTCATCTGCTTATTGGGAATAATTCCTGTGCTGAGGAAAAATCTGTTCAGGGGAATTTCCTTCCTCGTGTTTTTTTTCATTCTCATCTGGGTAATTTCTTCCTGGTGGTACTGGACTTACGCAGGCGCTTATGGCATGCGCCCGCTCGTGGAATTCATTCCCGTGTTCGCGATACTTCTTGGGGAGTTGCTGCTTTCCATCGGGACAATTCTCCGCTGGACTTCTGCCCTGGTCGTTTTTCTTCCGTTAACGGCTTTACTCCAATTCCAGTTGTGGCAATACAAGAACGGCATTATCGGCTGGATGGACATGACTAAAGAAAAATACTGGAAGATCTTTCTTCAGTCCGGAGATCAGTTCATGTGGATCAATACCGAACCTCCGATGCAGGATGTTCCTGCGAATGCGGTGAAGGTCATTTCGCGCGGATTTTATTTCGATCAGCCCGATCCGCTCGTCTATCCGTATTTCTTTCTTGATCCGGACGACAAGCATAAATCGTTTGTCGTGAGAATGGGCGTGCCGGAAAATAATTCGCCACTCATCATCGGAACCATCGGCGATCTCACTTCCGATACTACGCTTGACCTGAATGATCTTTGGTGCGATGTGAGTTTGAATTGCCGCGTGAATACGGGCAATACCGACGCTTCACTCATTGGCACGATCCAGCACGGAGATTCCACGATGTCGTGGTTCGGTTATCCGCTCATCCGCCAGATCGATGAGAAATACCAATGGAAAAACGTTCATTATTTCTACAAAGCGCCGGCTGTTCTTAAACGCAGCGACCGTTTTGTGTTGAAGATCGAAAAACAGGACGAAGGCGAATTCAAATTCGACGACCTCGTTATTTCATTTTATAGACTGAAGTAAATCGGCGGGAACGAATTACAAATCAAGGCGAATATCCGAATTACTGATTATGCTGATATCCGGATTACAGATCTGCGTTATCAGCGAAATCTGCGAGCAACTTTTTCTCACTGATCACGCAGATCGCGCAGAAGATAAAATCTCTACTTCACACCATTCGCCGCGCAATACGCATTCACCCGCACGATCGCATTCCCGCGTATGTCCATGTAAAAGAAATTCACGTCGCTCACGTGGAAACTTTTCCCAAGATGATAATAACCTTTTATTTTTTCCGCGTCCGCCGATTCGATCCACAGTAAACTTCCGCTGATCTTCGTCTGCACAAAATGTTCATCGATCGTTTTGAATCCGAAGGGTACCGCACCCTGGTGAAGAGTCGCGGAACAAGTTGCGGTGTCGGTCTTCCATGAAAGCGGATTGACGCAAATGCAATTGTTGTAACGATCGTACGGCTTATCCATCGTCGTTCCCCACACCACCGTATTCCACGTAATGAAACATCCGAATTGATTTGCACTGTCACCAACAGGAATGGAAGTGAAATAATTTTTCGGTATCGGCATCCCGATCGCATAGGCGGCAACGAGTTGTTTCATCAATGGTTTTCCATCGAAGAATTCTTTGAGCAACATCGCAACATGTCTTGAGCCCTGGCTGTGACTTGCAAGAATGATCGGCCTTCCATTGTTATAATGCGCGAGATAATATTCAAACGCTTTCTTCACATCGGAATAAGCCGTATCAAGCGCTGCATCTCCTTCGGGTGACGGATTCGTGAACACACGCAGCACCGCCTGACGGTATCGTGGCGCGTACACTCTCGCACATGCGTTGTATTCCGTCGCCTGGTTCAACACACAATCATCACATTTCTTATTGAGGCTTGCATCACCGAGATCTCCATTCCATGCTTTTCCGGTGAGATACACTGTGGGATGGACATAGAACACATCCACTTTAGCATTCGCCTGGTTTTCCGCAATGGAACATCCGGGCGGAACTGTGTCAGCGATGTCATGACGCGTGGGCAAAGCGATCCAGAATTTTTCCTGGGAATAATCGGGACGGATCGGCTGTTTTACTTTCGCGAATGAAAATAAAGATGAGAAGAGAAATACAGAAAGAAAAATGAAACGCATCACTTCAGTTTCGCGTTGATCTGTACGAGAAGATCTTCTGTTGGTTTGGTATTATCGTTGTTCTTCTTCCCGATCTCTATTCCTTTTTCCGCCGCGATTTTTGCTTCGGCGTAATGACCTGTTTTGAAAAGAAGATTCGCGTAGGTATCATACGTTGGCCAGTCATTGTTCACTTCGGCTGCTTTCCTGACAATAGGCAAAAGCGATTCACAAACTTTTATGTCATCACACTTCTCAAAGATCGTCCACGAAGTATTATTCACTTCGCCTGCAAAATATTTCCACGAGTTTTCCGAACAGGTATCACCGATCGATTGCATGAGCTTCACTACTTTATCAAAATCCTTGTTGGACAAGTAGTAATTGTATTGCCACGAACGGATAGTGCCGGAGAGATCCTGTCCCGGGTAAGCCTTCTTCAGGTCGGCCACGGCTTCGTCAAATAATTTCTGATCCTGTTTCAGCGCAGCGGAATCGGCTTTCGCGAAAATGATCTTGTAGATCTTGTTCTGCACGTTGTCGGAGCCATACAGATTCTTCAGCGCGTCAGCATTATCCAGTACCCATTTGGAATATTTGGCATTCAACCTGAACATCTGCATCACCGCCCACGATGTTTCACACTTCAGATCCTTCTGCCTATCCAGGTAAGCCATCACGGTATCTGAATCAGGAAATTTCCGTTCAGTTCCTGTTCCGAAAGCGTTTTTGTAAAACTGCGGATAACCGGGTTCGAGATTCGTGGAGAAACCCGGATACGATTGCTGCGTTTTGGGATCGATCGCTTTTTTCAATTCCTCAACAAAATCAGCAGTTGCTCTGTAACCGATAACCTGGTAGATCAGTTTTCCGTCGCCATCAAAAAAAAGATAAGTCGGATAGCCGGAGATCAGGTATTTCATATCCAGCTTAATTCCTTCGGGATCCTTTTCCATTTCCCTTCTTGCGCAGATAAAACTTTTGTTGAGGACGTCGAGTGTCGTATCGCTCTGAAGTGTTGATTTATCCATCACCTTGCACCACACACACCAATCCGTGTAGCAATCGAGCATCACGATCTTCTTCTCCGCTTTTGCTTTGGCAATGGTCTCGGCCCAGGTTCCGGAGAAATAAGTGATCTCTCCGGCGTGAAGCGTAATGGTCAATGTCGCAATGAGGAAAGTGGCAATGAGCTTTTTCATAGGGTGATTTTAGAGGAGAACTAAGTTAAGGATTAAGAAGAATAAATCTCTTTGGTAGTGGTTCAGTTTGACTCTTTCAAACACTTTGTGATTCCTTCGTGTCGTAGTGCCTTTGTGGCCTCGAGCTGTATCATATAGGAGAAATCGAGGCCACGAAGACACAAAGTCTCAAAGTTGCACCAAGAAAATTCAAACTGAGCCACTCCCATCTCTTTCACATGAACTTTCGGATCAACCAAAGCAGAAGTGAAACCACGATACTGATCAGAATACAGGTGACGATCGGAAAATAGAATCCACCGTTACTGCCTTCGATCCGGATATCGCCCGGCAATTTGCCCAGCCATTTCAGCTTATTGCCGAACAGCCACCAGGCAAGTCCGGCGAGCATGAGCAGGGCTCCGGCAATGAGCAGATATTTTGTTATCGAAGGCATTTGTGAAATTTAGATAGTGGGTTTGTTTGAAGTGGTGTCAGCGTTTTATAACCTGACACAGGGTTGTGCGGTTGCTCAAACTGACCCACTACCCAAATTTAGTTTGATTTCTATTCTACAGAGTTATTCACAGTAACGATTCTCCATCGACAAACCCTT
>DATJEX010000016.1:0-9471 GCA_035496135.1 Bacteroidia bacterium | reverse complement strand
AAGAATGTGTGAGGTGAGCACGTCCATTTTGTACGAACGATTGTACGTAGTGCCAAAGGAAATTTTCATAACACTTTTCATCATCGTGCGCGAGAGCTGTATGCCCGGGCCCGCGTATTGCGTAACGAGCGTGTCCACGGTCGCGCGGTTGTAATTGCCGATGAGGGCGCAGGTGATCTTCGACGGAACGAGCTGCAGGTTGTAAGAAAGATTGGAATTGAAAACGGTAGTGGGCGGAGCGGAATTTCCCGATTGTGTTTGCTTCGCCACCTGGTACGAAGAAGAAAGTGTTATTGTCGATTTGGTGTTCTTCGTTCCGAAGGAATGGGAAAGCATTCCGTTGCCCTGGCGCGAAACCTGGTAGAATAAAAGTGTGTCGGAAGGAAGATAAAACCAGAACGGATCTACCTGCGGGCGGCGATTGGTGAAAGAAGTGAAATCGGAATATGAAGCATTCAGCATCCAGTTTTTATTTGGCGCAACACTGACGGAAGTGGAACCAACCAACCGGTTCGTCGTGTTCTGTTTGCTGCGATCGAGATTATTTTTCTGGAATCCTCCGTTGAACGCGATGGAAACTTTTCCGGCGAACAAACGGAAAGACGGAGCGATGGTCCAGTTGTCGAGATCGTTGTTGAAATAATACGCGCCGAATGTCTGGTAATCGGGATCAACATGTTCGTGATTGAGGGTGACGGAAATATTCTTCGAGGAATATCCCACATCATATTTGTAAGCGTAAAAGAATTGCGTGGAGGTCTTCGTGCGCATCATCCATTTCTCAAGCCCGTTGAAACTCATGCTTTCATCCAGCGCGTTGATATTTCTCGTCAACCCGGAAATGGCAAATTCTCCTTCGGCAATGAAATGCCCGAGCAGTTTTGTTTTCCCGTTCACACTCATCGCGGTATTTTCCTGCGCGTACAGATCGGCCTCATCCGGAATGAACAGCAGCGACTTCTCATCGTCCTTCGCCCTGAACCACGACACACCGATCGCATTGTTCCCATCTTCATAACCGAGCTTCATCGCTTCGCCCATTCTGCGGAAAGCCATATTTGAAAATGAATTCTGCGTCGCATCGTATGCTACGGCTTTCAGCAATCTTCCATACATCGCACCGATGTAGAATTTTCCCGGGCGTAATTCCATTCCTCCGCCGGTGAAAAGATGTCCTGCCAATGTGTAGCTGGAAAAATTCATCGCTGTAGTACCGAAATGTCCCTGCGCCCATTTGTATTTCGGCGAACAGCTTTGCATGTTGAACGGTTGCGAATAGGTGGAGTGCTGATCGGAATAACTGTACGTGAACGGCAGGCTCACATCGAGAATGGAAATATTCAGGTTGCCGTTGAAATACCAGGTGAACGGATCGCGGCGATCGTCCATGCCGAATGCGTGGTAGAAGATCGTATTGTAATTTGCCGAACCATTTACGGTGACCATATTTTTCTGGCCGATCTTATCGAGGTTCTGGCCGTGAATTGCAGGAATGAAAAACAGGATGGCAACCAATGTAGAGACGCATTGCAATGCGTCTCTACATTTTATTGCATCACGACAAATGGTAACCAAATTCCTGTTTTTCATTATTGCGAAATAATAAACGACAATTCATCCGAATCATATTCCGCCACCACGCGCAGGAAATAATTTCCTGTAACGGCGTTTGCAACAGAAACCTGTCCGTTCCAATGATCGGTATCGTAAACCGGGATGCGCGTGTGTTCCGTTCCATTCGCGTCATACACGATGATCACAAAATCCTGTTTGGAAAACAATTCCACATCGGCGGTGAAAATTCCATTGTTCGGATCCGGATACAACATCACCGTGTCGATCCCATTGTTGTTCCACGCGTTGGCGAATGCGGAATCGAATGGATGCACATTGATCGTCCTCGTGAGAACCGTTTCGCACGAACCGAAAAACGCGTGCATGGAAACGGGAAATGCACCGGTATCGGTGTTGATGATCTCCGGTGCAAACATATCGGTGTTCACCCACAACACTGTTGGCGGAAAATCCCATTGCACAGAATCGGGGCGCGGATTGCTGATGTCGACAAACACGAGCGTATCGCCCAGCATGGAAGAAGTGCTGACGAGAAAATCGGGGGCGGGAATCAGACTGTTCGTGTCGATGCTCGCCGAAAGGCTCTGCATACAGCCGAGCGTGTCGCGGATGAGGATGGAATAATTTCCATAACCGAGATTGGTAAACACGCCATTGCTGTTCCAACTCATTCCATTATCGATGGAATATTGAAACGGGGGAACGCCATGGTAAGCGAATACTTGGAGTTGTCCTGTTGGTGTGAGTGGATCGCAAGGCTGGAACGCGAGAACATAATCTCCAATGGGATCAGGAACATTTACAATGATAGTGTCCGTTCCTGCACAACCGGCAGCGTCATTTACAGAGACGATATATTCAGTGGTGTCAATCGGTATAACATTCGCAGACGCATTATTTCCGGCACCGTTTGTCCATGAATAATTGAAAGGCGATGTCCCTCCTATCGGATCTGCATTGACGAGTGCACTGCTTCCAGGACAGATCGTCGTGTCATTTCCTGCTTGCACATCAAGCACCTGTTGATAGCCAACATAAACGGAATCAACTGAAACACATCCGTTCTGCGGATGCATCGCATTGACATAATACATTCCTTGCTGTGAAAGTGTCGCCGGATCTGAAGAAGAAAAACTGTTCGGCCCTGTCCAGTTCAACGTTGCACCACTCGTGAGTGAATCTGCATTCACCAATAAAGACGAATAAGAACAATTCAGAAAAACAGAATCCTGCAGAGGAGCGATTCCCGGTGGCGTGTACCAGGTTGAAATGAGAATGACATTGGAAACATTCACACATCCATTCGAAGTATCGGTAGCGTGCAATTGAAAAACTCCTGGAACAGAATCAGAAAAAGGATTCGCGTAAAATGTTCCACTTGAATCCGTCCACTGATAAGTCACATCGGGATTTGCAGAAGATGCATCGAGCGTAACGTTTGTCAAACTGCAGGTCAAAACTGTATCGGGAGCAATGATCGATGCATTCGGAATAACATAATTGCTTCCGACGTATATCGTGTCATAATTTGAACATCCATTTCCCCTACTGAGAATATGCAGGAGATAATTCGATGATTGTGTAGCCAATGCCGGATCAGCAGGAGATAATAATCCCGGACCAGTCCATGAAAGTGAATCTCCGGGGTAAAGTGATGCAGCATCAAGCGTGACGATCGTATCTCTGCACGTAAGCGTGCCTACAGATGTGAAAGGAACTATAGGAGGAGGAACGGTATCTATTCTTACAACTGTTGTGTCATATTTCCAACAACCATTCGGGCCGTGAACGGTCAACACATAATTTCCGGTTGTATCTGCGAGAATGGAATCAGAATTAGAAAAGCCAGTCGGACCATTCCAGAAAAATGTCGCGCCTGCGGTGACCGAAGTGCCATGCAGCATCAATTGAGAGAGAATGCAATTCAGTGTGTCATCATTTCCCGCGTTTGAATTGGGTTGTGGCAAAGCAGAAACAGTCGTGGTGCGATAGATCGTTGTACTCAATCCGCACGAAGTATAACCGAGCACACGGATGGTTCCTGACCCGGAAAATGAATAGGCGAAATCGACCGATGCGGAATTCGTGTTGCCGAACGCAGAAATGAGCGGATTGGTGGAAGACCAGTTGTAGGCAGAGAAATACGCTAACGGAAGAACGGAATAGGTTTTGTTGGAATCGCCGGGACAAACCTGTAATGGAAAAACGGTGAACGGCCCGACCTGCGATGGTGGTTTCAGGCACCAGGAATGAAAAACACAGGAGTCGCAACCCATTGGATAATTGGAGTGATGCTGGAATTTTTCGATCTCAAATATGCGCGCATTACCAATGAGAATATTATCGTTGAAATAACCGCTTACTCCGAGAATATTTGAATTGTAGATCTTGAGCACCCGCATCGCTCCCGAATTGTATTGGGCAACATACATCCTGTTATAAGTCGGTTGAACGGAAGATGCATCGAATACTCCGATGTAAAGTGAATCACGGTAATACTCGATGCTGAATTTACTCCTCGCATCATAAGCCGAATAAGGAGGTTGCGGATTCCATGTGGTAAGAGCGAGCGTATTCACATCTACAGCGGCAGTGGTTGTCCGTGAAATTCCGTTGATGGCGAAAAAAGGCCCGATGAGGAAACAAACATTCCCGCGTAAAGCGAAATCATTGATGAGTTCTGCTGGATCAGCCGAAGCTATGACCGTTCTCGTTCCGGCAGAAGAAGTATCGATCTTATCTATTCTGTCTGATGAAAGTGTGTTGTTATAATACAACGCGAGAATTTTCGTTCCGCAATAATTCAATTTCCGGATCGGCCCCTGGAATACAGCCGATGGATTCCACGAAGTATTAGAGCCGCCTACACTGGCCCTCGCAATATTGGTGTGAGCATTTCCCAATATGCTTGTAAACCTGCCTCCAATGAAAAGATAATTTCCGAATTTGAGTAACGACATTACAGAGTCCGTTGCATTCGTGGTGCCAACAGTAAATGTTGTAGTGAGCGCAGACGTGGAAATATTCAAAGCCGCGATCCGATTGCGCGCTTGCCCGTTGATCTGCGTGAATGTTCCTCCGATGAAAAGCGTGTCGCCCGACTTTGCGATCGCGAGCACAGTTCCATTATTGACAGTCGGAGAAAATGAAAGTACGCTTCCGGTTACCGCATCGATCGCCGCGAGTCCTGCTCTTGGAATTGAACCGATCTTGCTGAACGTTCCTCCGATATAAACCACTTCGTTTATCGTGTCAAAGTAGGCAGCGGTGATGTGCGTTTTTATGGATGATGCTACGGGGCAACTTGCACCCGCGCAGTAGGCAGAACCATATGGAACACCACTTGCCGTTTGCGATGAAGCACCGTTAATGAACAAACAAAATACAATAACGGTAAAGATCCATTTCAATCGAAATGAAATAGAATCATCGTCATTTTCCCTATGTGTCGCGGTAATTTTCAAAGGACATCGAAATTATTCCAGCACCTGATTTTCATTCGGGGATAAGCGGATATAATCGTTTGTAATCGGATAACAGCTTCGCGATTTCATTGCTTTGCAGTCCTCCATTTACCAATGAGAACCACCCTGCTCCTGATTCTCCTGCTCCTGCATTCATTTCTGCCTGCACAGAGTGATTCCGTTATTGATCCGGCGCAGTCTTTTGTGCTTTCTGTCCTCAACAAAGTTGAAAGTGAAGATCGCATTGCCGGGAATATGGATCCAAATCAACAAAACAATTTGCCGATAGGAATTGTGAAGGAGATCGGTGCGACGCGTTATATCATCGCGATCGACAGTGCTGAATTTCATTCTGCCAATGCGCAATTCTCCGCTTACATGGCCCTGGAATTTCCGGGAAGTACACAAAAGATCTGTTTCGAAGCGCGCGACATCGGTTTCAATCCGAAAGGAGTCATGCCCGGACCACAGAGTAAGTTATTGCTCGTGAGTGAACATCGAATTTCGCTTGGGCCAAAAGTGACGATGGTGTTGAAGCCGGACGGATACAACTACGTGGAATGGGATTGCAATGGTTTTGAGGCGGTGAATCTGAAAGGTTATTTCGAATTCGATCCCGGAATGATCTATCCTGATCCTTCAGCAGCTGGAAGTGACAGTGTAGTTCGCGCATCCTTCCAGATCCACACCGGTGACATCCACAATTTCATTGTGCAAACAGCGATCGCTCCATTCTGTATTCGTGGTGTGAAAGATCTTTCTTTCTCCGTGCTCGATGCCACAGCGGATTTTTCAGAATTGGCGAACGCGCCGAACATGAATTTCCCGCAGGGATATGATCTGGCGAATTGCAACGGAGATCCACTCGTGTGGACAGGTTTTTATATGCGTCAATTCAGGGTGAAGCTGCCAAAGGAGTTGGGGCACGCAGGAGTCCGTCCTGAAATTCTCGCCAGCAATCTGCTCATTGATAATTCCGGAGTTTCCGGATCATTCTCAGCAACAAATCTGATCACGACCAAAACCGGGTCCATGAATGGCTGGGGATTTTCGGTGAATTCCATTGGTGTAAGTCTTTGTTCGAACCAGGTGAACGGCGGAAACATGTCGGGATACATTGATCTTCCTATCTGCAAGAATGATTCACTACAGTATGCCGCATTGCTGAGTGAAAATCTGCAAACGCACGAACTGGATTACGCGTTCGCCATTTCTCCTTCCGATACAATGCATGCGGAAGTATTGTGCGCCTCGTTGAAATTATTGCCGACTTCACATATCGCTGTGATCAAAACAAACGGCAAACTGAAACCGACGGCCATACTGAATGGGAATTTCACACTGAATAATACAAATGCAAAAGCAAAAGGATTGGAATTCCAGCAACTCACACTTTCATCCGATGCTCCGGTCCTGCAAAGTGGAACGTTCAGTCTCGTGAGTGCATTTCCGCAAAACAGTTCACTCGCCGGATTCGGATATTCATTATCGGAAGTCACGGTGGGAAATCTCAACGCGCAACCTGCCATTCGTTTCAAAGCCGGAATGAATTTCACTGACGGTGACACGAGCGGATTCAACATCAGTGTGCAGGGCGGATTTACCGTGATGACACAAACGGAGACCGTGAACGATCCGAACGGAGAAGGAAACGCGACGAAAGTAAAATGGGAATTCGATCGTGTGCGGGTTGATAATGTTTCCATCGCGTGCAACACTTCAAATGTTCATCTGAACGGAGGCATCGCTTTCATGGAGAATGATCCGGTTTATGGAAATGGTTTTTCAGGAAGCATTTCCATGAGCATAGAAAAGGTTCTTCCAACTCCTGCTACTTCGCGTGTCTGGTTCGGCCGTGCGAATGGCGTGCGTTATTTCTATGTTGATGCAAGTGTTCCTGCCACATTTCCTGTCACAGGAGGAATTTCTATTTACCGTTTCATGGGCGGATTGTATTATCACATGCACCGGCAGGGAAACACGCAACTGGAAAATCAACTCTATTCTTCCAACTTCGGAAGTTCGCCGGCTTACATTCCTGATCCGAATGCTTCATTGGGGATACGTGCCGGAGTTACATTGGGAACAACTGGTAATCCAAGGCCGTGCAATGGAGATGTGGCGCTTGAAATTGCATTCAACACAAATGGTGGTGTAGATTTTCTCCGTTTCGATGGAACAGTTTATTTTATGACAAGTGTTGCAGACCGGCAAGGCAAACTTCCCGCGCAACTTCCTGCTGTTGCGTCGATGGTGGCGCTCTTCGATTTTCAGAACAACGCGATACATGCCGTGATGGCTGAACAGATCCATGTTCCGGGAATTTCTTCTTCGGGCCAGGCCGTCATTCATTTCGATCCGCAAACCTGGTACATCTACATTGGCCGTCCGCAGAACCGCGTGAATGTTTCCGTCGTCGGTGTCGCGAATCTCTCCGCTTATTTCGAAACAGGAAGTGTCGTTGATCCGATGCCTCCTCCTCCATCGCAGGTCACATCGGTTGTCACTGCAAATGGGTTGAACGATCAGCGCGATGAAAATGCTTTGCAGAATGCCGGAGGATTTTTATTCGGCGCGGGCATGAACATGGGATTCACGGACACGATCGGTTTCGATCATTTCGGAATTTATTTTTCCATTGGTGCCGGTGCGGGTTTCGACATCATGATCCTCGATTACGGTTCGCACGTGCATTGCCAGAATTCAACAGACGTTGTTGGTTTCAACGGATGGGTCGCGGGCGGACAGGTGTACGCCTACCTGCAGGGCGCGGTGGGGCTTGAGTGTGAATACGCGCACACGCATTATCAATTCACGATCCTTTCGCTTTCGGCGGCAGCCATCCTGCAAACGCGTTTGCCGAATCCGTCGTGGGTGGGTGGTGCGGTGGGTTGCGATTATGATGTTCTTGGCGGCGTGATCTCCGGTCATGTCGATCTTTCATTTGATACTGGTGAACAATGCGCGATCGTGCAAAATTGAAACTGTTTTTCCTCTTGGTATGGACACAATGCATTGTGTCCATACCACTTTGCGCGCAAAATTCCATTTTCATCAAAACCTTCACCACGCACGACAGCGTCATGCTGCGCTGGGTTCCTGCGAATACAGATGTGTGGAAAATCGGAAACAGTAATGGCTACATCATCGAACGTTTTACCACCGATGAATATCTTGACCTGTCGGGACAGGATCCGATCGGTAAAGGAATGCAGCTTACTTCTTCACCCATTTTACCAATGGCGAAGAATGACACGAACTGGGATCACCTGGTGAAAGACGGCGGAAATGCGATCGTGTTCCAGGCGTTGTACGGAACAAAAAGTGCTGACCTGAAAAAAAGAGCGATCGAGGAAAATCTTCAATTCGGTTTAGCATTGAAAGCATGCGACGAAAATATTTCCACGGCAAAACTCCACGGATTGTATTTTGCTGATCATTCGATTTCCCCTGGAGAAAGCTACGTTTATCTCATTCACATTGCCGGCAAGAATACTTATTCCGCGATCGTTTCTGTTGATGGGAATTTATCTGTTGTTCACGCGCCTTCCGATCCTGATGCGAAATTCAAAAACCGATCCGTGATGCTTTCCTTCGCTGTCACTTCTTCACGGTCCGATGCGGCCGGATATATCGTCGAGCGATCGGATGATAGTGTGCATTTTACAAGAGTGAATTCCGAGCTACTTGTATTTACACGATCACAATATGAGAATACCAAAACAGAATTGAATTATCGCGATTCATTTCCACAGAATGGAAAAACCTATTGGTATCGCATCAAAACATTTTCCTGCTTCGAAATAGAAAGCGCTCCGTCGAAAACTGTTCACGGACACGGAAAAGAGGACTGGACCATTTACCCGATCATCGACACACTTTTTTCGGCGGATAATAAAACTGCAACGATCCGATGGCGGCTGAATGAAATTTCAAATGTCTCTCCTAAGAATATCATTTTGTTTCGTTCGTCGAAAGTGAGCGGGCCTTACAGCATCCTGAATAATTCCGTTGATATTCATGCCGCAGAAGTAAAAGATGATCATCCGTTGTTTTCCAATTACTACATGCTGTGCGCGATCAGCAGTGAAAATGATTCCGGATTTTCCTATCCGTATCTTCTGCAAATGAAAGACGACGTTCCTCCTGCGATCCCTGAAAATATTTCCGGAACGATCGACACGAACGGAGTTGTTCACCTGAAATGGAAAAACGTGAACGATGCCGACCTGCTGGGTTATCGGGTTTTCAGAAGCAACACCGCCGGGGAAGAACAGATCGAGATCACCGATTCATTGCTGAAGAAACCTGAATTCACCGATTCGGTCACATTGAACACACTCACGCGCGATGTTTTTTATTCCGTGCGGAGTGTCGATCACATGTACAACAATTCACGGCGAAAGTCGACACGCTCAACCGCAAAGTCGAT
>DATJEX010000015.1:0-16036 GCA_035496135.1 Bacteroidia bacterium | reverse complement strand
TTCAATGTTTGTAACAGCAAACAATCCCTGGGAAGGATTCGGAGTAATTTCAAATTGCGTTTTAACTGAAGATGCCGGAATGATCGTTGTGGTGAACGGAGCGGAAATACAGGTGTCAAGAAACGGTTGACTCCTGGCCGGATAAGAAAGTTGAGAAATAGAGATGAAGGAAGTCGGATAGATCAGGCATGTTCCATTCGAAACACTCGCGGAGATTGGAGAAAAGGATAATGGAAAGGAAGCAGTGAAGCAATTGGTGTTCCCGGTGTTGTCGCTGCTGAAGATCGTCGGTGCGCAAGTGTAAGTCGGAAATATATATTCACCGGTAGACAGGATGTATGCCGGTCCCATTTCAAAAGCGGGAGCAGTTCTTTTATTCCAGATCATATTACCGTTCGGATCTATTTCCATGATCAAGCCTGTTGCTGTATCACCCGAAAATGCCCTGAATGCGCCTGAAGCGAGAATATTTCCTCCCGGCAATTCAGTTATTCCGCCAAGCCACGCCGTAGGACTGAGCACTTCGGACCAAAGGAGATTTCCGTTCATGTCGAACCGGTATATTCTCCAGGATCCATCTCCGTTCACACCAAGCAGAATGTCGCCATTGGAAAGAACCTTTAGGGCTCTGATGAACGGAAGGGAATTGGTGTTATTGAATGGATTTATTTTTTTGCACCAGGCTACAGTATTATTCGAATTGAGTTTGACCAGGAATCCTTCTCCTGAGAATTGATAATCGGAACCGGCAATGAACCTGTTGCCGGAGTTGTCGGTTGCGAGGCCTTCGATCGACGTCATGTTCATACCCTGAACGACGATTGAATCGGCACTGACAATTGAACCTGATGTGTCAACATCAAGCAGAAAACCACAACGG
Organism: Bacteroidia bacterium; assembly: GCA_035496135.1. GTDB lineage: Bacteria > Bacteroidota > Bacteroidia > Palsa-965 > Palsa-965. The sequence goes on along the minus strand of DATJEX010000015.1, from coordinate 15,156 downwards.
TATGTAACGAACGGATAACCGTAAGATAGAACACCGGCGAATTCAACACCCGAATTGAAAGAAATAGCCCCGTACGAATAGACCGTCGGATAGGTGCTGTTATTCTTCATGTAATAATGCTTGTTGCAAACTTCGCCACTTGCGTTCAGTTTTTCCAGTAAAGCTTCGTAGTCCGTCAGCGCAACGATCACCGAACTGTCTGCCATTGGGAACGTGTAGACTTCATTATGAAAATCTGAGAGAAAATGTTTCCACTCCGGAACGAATAAAGAATCCGTTTTGATCACCTCCTGAACCTCGCCGATCTGGCTGTTAAAAGCGTAAAGCCCGTTTGCAAATTGGTAACTCACATAATAGCCTCCGTCGGCAGCCCTGGTAATTTCATGGCTGGTTCCCCAATACATCTGTGCAAAATCAGAATCAAGAGGAAATGTCCTGAAAAGATTTGTCTGCGCGCAAACATTTACAGAGAGAAATAAAACGAAGAATCGAATGAGGGGTTTCATCGAATAGGATAACAAAGCAATTTAGGAAAAATACGTAACCAATCACTCCACGATCTTCCTGATCACTCTCAAATGATGTGTGTACCCACCACGTTCAGGAGTGAAAATCCCATAATGATCGAAATGATCTATCCTCACACGCCCGCTCGCATGTATCACGCGGTTGTCTGTGATGATGATGCCCACGTGCGTGATCTTTCCTTCTTCATTGTCAAAAAAAGCAAGATCGCCGGGATAGGATTCTTCTACAAAAGAATAAGAACTCCCTGATTCGGCCTGTTGATACGCGTCGCGCTTCAATCGTATCCCGTTCGCTTTGAAAACAACTTGCGTGAATCCGGAACAATCGATTCCCATTGGCGTTTTTCCTCCCCAGAGATATGGAGAATTCAAAAACAGTAAAGCAGTGTCGACGATATTCTGACGGCTCGCTTTGTCTTTTTCGGTGAACACGGTTCCGTCGAAGAAATAATTATTTTCTCCAATGGAAAAACGATTGTTGTGAAAGGAGGGAAGAGTGCAGCCCAGCGTTACAGGAAATGATTCGCCGCTTTTTTCATTGAGAATAACAGAAAATAATTCGGCATTCACCGCGGGTAATCCGGAAAGCGATCGCTCGTATTCTGTTTTGCTGACCTCGGCAAATTGTTTGCGATCGATCCAGCCCTCGTAATCATCCCAGTAATTCCGGATCTTTCTCCACTGATCTTTTTCTTCGAGTATTTTGAATGAATCACCAAACAGCAACTGGGTGACCATCTCACTTTTGTCGGAAGGTTCCTTCCTCACAGGAATTACACTCAGGTTACAGATGCCGTACATGGTTTCTTTGTTGCGTGTGTTTCTTTGTTGCTTATGTTGCTTTTCTTAGTAGCCAACAAACACAAGAAACCAACAAACACAAGAAACCAAGCAACATAAGAAACTACTGTAAATTCTCAATTACAATGGCACTTGCACCACCGCCTCCGTTACAGATTCCTGCCGCGCCGTATTTCGCTTTGTTCTGTTTGAGCACGCTCAACAGGGTAACGATGATACGTGAGCCCGAACTTCCGAGCGGATGTCCGAGTGCGACTGCGCCGCCATTCACATTCACTTTCGCCGCGTCGAGTTTCATCAGCTGGAGATTCGCGAGTGCGACAACAGAGAACGCTTCGTTGATCTCGAAGAAAGAAATGTCCGACATTTTCAATCCTGCTTTTTCAACTGCACGTGGAATAGCAACCGATGGAGTAGTGGTGAACCATTCCGGAGCCTGTTCCGCATCAGCGTAAGAAAGAATTCTTGCGAGTGGTTTCAACCCGAGCTTTTCCATTTTTTCTTTGCTCATCAATAACAAGGCAGAAGCTCCGTCGTTGATGGTGGAAGCATTCGCAGCCGTTACTGTTCCGTCTTTCTGGAAAACCGGTTTGAGTCCCGGGATTTTTTCAAATGAAACGTTTTTGAATTCTTCGTCTTCTGCAACAACCACTTCGCCTTTGCGTGTTTTCACGGTGACAGGAACAACTTCGTCTTTGAATTTTCCGGCCGACCATGCCGCAGCAGAACGTTTGTAGGATTCAATCGCGAAGGCATCCTGTTGTTCGCGTGTGATGTTGTATTTCGCCGCGCACAATTCAGCGGAATTGCCCATGAGATTCTGGTGATAGACATCCGTCAAACCATCTTTCACGATCGCGTCGAGCAATTGTCCGTGGCCGTATTTCTGTCCATATCTTCCTTTCTCCACGTAATATGGAGTAGCGGACATGTTTTCCATTCCGCCTGCGATCACTGCATCCGCATTTCCGAGCATGATGTCCTGCGCGCCGAATACAACAGCTTTCATTCCTGATGCGCAGACTTTATTGATCGTAGTGCATTGCGTTTCATTGGGCATTCCGGCGAATTTTGCAGCCTGACGCGCGGGCGCCTGGCCAAGATTTCCTTGGAGCACGCAGCCCATGAGGACTTCCGTTACTTCTTCCGGTTTGATCCCGGCGCGATCGATCACGCCTTTTACAGCGGTTGCGCCGAGTTGTGTTGCTGAAACTTCTGTGAATGCTCCGCCAAAACTTCCGATCGGTGTTCTTGCAGCGGCTACGATGAATACTTCTTTCATAAAATTCTTTGTTTGGAATTGGGAAACAAAAATACGCATTTCGGGTGGAGTAAAGTGACGGGAATCTGGTGTCATTTTAATGGGATTTATCAGCATTCCATTGGTGAAATGTAATGTTCGGTGAAAGGAAATCGGGCGCTCTTAATTTGTATTTTTAACCGCCATCAAAGCATGCGAAAACTTCTCTCTTTTTTCCGCGATCGTCACGCACTTCTTTACAAAGGATTTCTCTTCGCAGCAGGGCTTTTCCTCATCGTTTATCTCTACCCGCGCGACCTGCGTTATTCCTATGACACAGCTGAACTGAAAGGACAGAAATGGACGCACGATGATCTTGTTGCTCCATTCGGATTCGCCATTCAGAAATCGGACGATGAATTGCTGCAGGAAGAAAATGAGATCAGGAGCAAATTCATTCCGTATTTCAATTACGATACTACTGTCGTAGAAAATACGGAACAGAATTTATTCAATTCTTTGTCGCCTCTCGATCCATCCGACAGGAGAAGAATTCTTACAGCGGTGGATGCCGTGTATAAGAATGGAATTCGTGCCGTCACGAATAATGCGCACAAAGGCCCGCAGGATAAAATTCTCCTGGTGAAAAGAACGATCGCGAGCGAACACCGCCTGCAGGAATTCCCCGATCCGACTGTTGCAGATTCACTCGTTGCGCGGAAACTCCAGGGAAAAGCGCTCGACTTCTGGAAAAAGAAAGAAGACATTTTTCTTCCCGCGAATATTCTTTACGACAGCATTTTCACCATGGGATTGCTCGGACAGCAGATCGACAACATCTCGTTGCTGAAAGGCGCTGTTTCCGAAAGACAGGTGATCGTTCATCGCGGCGATGTGGTGGACGAAGAGACGCTGCAGAAACTGATCTCGCTGCAGAATGAATTGAAAATAAAAAGCGGGGAAGGCGAGTGGGAACGAATGTTGGGGCAGATCCTGCTCACCGGAATCATTCTTTTCATTCTTTTCCGTTTCCTTCGGTTATTCAGAAGAGAAGTGCTCGGAAATGATTCACGTTTGCTTTTCATTCTGATCCTTCTTGTGCTCACGGTTTGCATGTCTTATCTGCCATCGTTCATCGATAATCTTCCGTTGCTCGCTATGCCGTTCTGCATTCTTCCCGTCATCATGCGTGCGTTCTTCGATACGAGACTTGCTTTATTCGTTCACCTGCTCGCGATATTACTCATCAGCGCATTTTTACCCAGCGACCGTTTCAATTTCCTTTTCATCCAGGTGCTCGCCGGGATCATCGCTATTTTTTCTATCGCCAATATGCGGAACAGATCGCAGCTTTTTATTTCTGTCGTCTTCATTCTGTGCGGTTACGCATTACTCGAATTCGGATTGCTCGTTGTTTCCGAAGGAAAGATCAGTGCGATCAATACAGCCGACATGATCAACTACGCGATCAGCGCGGTGCTCGTGCTGCTGGCGTTTCCGCTCATTTATGTTTTTGAAAAACTTTTCGGATTTGTTTCTGATGTTACGCTGATGGAACTGGCCGACACGAACAATCCATTGCTGCGTGAACTCGCCGAAAAAGCTCCGGGAACCTTTCAGCATTCGATCCAGGTAGCGAATCTGGCAGAAGAAGCGATCAGGCGCATTGGCGGAAATACATTGCTCGTTCGTGCCGGCGCACTGTATCACGACATTGGTAAAGCCGACATGGCGATCTATTTCATCGAGAACCAGGCGGCGGGAATGAATCCGCATGATGAACTGACGTTTGAAGAGAGCGCTTCCATCATCATTTCGCACGTCATCAAAGGAATTGAAAAAGCGAAAGCCGCGAAACTTCCCGACCAGGTGGTGGATTTTATCCGCACGCATCACGGCACGACAAAGACCGCTTACTTCCTGACGCTGTTCCGGAAAAATAATCCGACGGAAGATGTCGACGATGAATTGTTCCGTTATCCCGGCCCGATCCCTTATTCAAAAGAAACAGCAGTGCTCATGATGGCCGATAGTGTGGAAGCATCGTCACGCAGTCTGAAAAAATACGACGCCGATTCCATTGACGCGCTCATCGAAAGTGTGATCGAGAATCAAGCTGATCTGCGGCAGTTTGATAATTCGGATCTTACTTTGAAAGACATCACGGAGATCAAGAAGATCTTCAAGAAAAAATTGCGGAGCATTTATCACGTGCGGGTAGAGTATCCGAAGTAGAATTTACAACTCCGAACATCAACGCTGCACTACGATCTTTCCGTGTCCTGCGACGGCATCATTTTCCACAATGGAATAGAAGTAAGTTCCTTCCGCGAACGATGACACATCGATCGTGGTTTGAAATTGTCCGTCACTTGAACCTGTATAGACGATCTGTCCCAATGAATTCACGAGTTGCACTACGTAATTTTCTCCGGCGCTGTTGCCGAATTGAATTGTGACCATTTGTGAAGCAGGGTTCGGAAATACATTCAGATTTGTTTCAGCAACAGGTTCAACAGATGTCGGAACGCAATTTCCCCCGGTATTGGAATAGATATCTGCATTGGCAAGCAGCAGATCGAGCATGTTGAGTGTGATCTGTTTGATCTGCAAACTGTCGCGGCTGCTGAATCCGCCCTGTGAACTTCCGGCGTTCACATTTCCACACCAGTTGGAATTCGCAACATTGATGATGTTCCCTGAAAGCGGGGATCTCCGGAATGCTATGAATGTTCCGTATCCTCTCTGCGGATTGTTCGGATAATAAATACTTTCTCCCCAATCGTAACCGATCATTTCCAGTTTGCAGAATCCAAGTGATGTCGTGTCCACGAGCGGTTCTCCATTCTGATCGAATCCATAGAATAAGGTCGCATCATCTTCATTCGCCTGGCAGGTGAGTGTGTCGTGCAGCGTAAGATTCGTTCCCTGGAGCAATGGAGAAGAAGGAGCAGTGATCTTAAAACCATAATAGCCGTGATAAGGTTTATTCGCATAAGCTCCGTGGATCCAGTCAACGCCGATACTCTTGAGTACGGAATACTGAAGCGAAGCATCAGGCCAGTTGATCGTTTTCTCTAACGGATCATCTTCCGGGTCGAGCGCCGAATCTTTATAACAGATCAATTGTGTTTTGTCATCACTGTACCGTACCTGCCACCACATCGTATTTCCCGAAAGAACGATCGCCTGTTTTCCGCTGTCCACAAACTGATCGAAATTGATGCGCGCCTGTTTTGTCCAGTATTCGCTGTGTCCCGCTACGAGCAGGATCTGTGAATGACTGAATTCCGAATAGTCATCCATATCCATGTCTGCGATCATCTGCACATCGTAATTCGGAAGTGTGTAGAGCCATTGAATGAACGGAGTGGTGAACGCCTTCACGGTATTGATCATCCAGCTGTTGAATCCCCGCTGGAATGAAACGATGTGTGCACGGCCATTGGTGGAATTATAATCGTACAGGCTTTTTGTTCCGGCATAATTGTATGCTTCTTCCGTGTTGGTAGGATAGAGAATGGTGATGGCTGCGTTCTTTGTCGCGCTCTTGATGATGAAAAAGATCTTATTGTCCCAGCTGTAAATTCCGCTGTGCAGAAAAGAAGGAATGATGTAAGTAGCCGTAACGCCATAACCAAAACCATCTTCCCACGGCGTAAGTCCGGCGATATTCTGCGGGATCACGCTGGTAATGATGGAATCTTTGCGCGCGTTCTCAATATCGAGCAGATAAATTTTTGTGTTGTTGAAAATTCCGAGCGCGTTGATGTAGATCTTTACGGTATCACCGGGATCATACGAACGCATATCGGTGTAACCGTCGTTGATCACGGTTGCAGAAACTTTGTTCGGCAAGACGAAGGACAATAGAATGCCCAGCGTGAGATATATGAATTCACGTTTCATGATCCTGTTATTGATGCGGAATCGATTCCCGGAACATTTTCCGGGATAAAAAATTTCTATGCAGGAACGATCAGTGCGGGGGATGACTTATGCGCTGCAGTCTTCTTTCCTTTCATCTCTATACACGACGGAATATAGTGAAGAGTTGGGGCGATTGAAAAAGAATTCCGCTTTTCTGCATTTGAAGAAATTTGAAATTGACAGTTCATATAACAATATTACGTCGACAGCCGAAAGAGGTTGATGAGCATCATCATCAAACGGGGAGATATTGGTCAGGCCGGTCGCTCAGCGCCCGAAATCGATCTTTTCCATTCATCGGAAATGTTCCGGCCTCAGTGAAAACACGCCATCTTCGGGCAAAAATTTCAATCGTTGCCCAATGACCATTTTCTTATCTTTGACCTCCAATATTTCATTGACAAAAACAACTTAATTCATACCCACTATGGGACGCGTATTCGAAAAACGTAAACACAAAATGTTCAAGCGCTACGGGCAGATGGCGCGCCAGTTCACCCGTATCGGAAAAGAGATCGCCATTGCAGTGAAATCAGGCGGAGCGAATCCGGATACCAATGCGCGTCTGCGTATCGTGATGCAGAATGCCAAAGCGGTGAACATGCCGAAGGACCGTGTGGATGCAGCCATTGAAAAAGCAGCCGGGAAAGCGGATACTTCCAATTATTCAGAAGTACTTTACGAAGGAAAAGGCCCTTTCGGTATCGGTGTGATGGTGGAAACTGCGACAGATAATCCGACAAGAACCGTTTCAAATCTGCGTGTGATCTTCAACCGTAACGGTGGAGAACTCGGAAATTCCGGATCGCAGGGATTCAATTTCGAACACAAAGGCGTTTTCAGAATTTCCACTGCCGGACTTGATATGGACGAAGTGGAATTGAATCTCATTGACAGCGGACTCGAGAATATCGAAGGCGCCGAGAATGATGATGAAGTGTACCTATATTGTCCGTTCTCTGAATTCGGCAACATGCAGAAAGGGCTCGAGAATTTGAAGATCAATGTGCTCGAAGCAAAACTCGTGCGCATGCCCAATGTGCCTATCACGCTCAGTGGTGCGCAGGCGGAAGAGGTGAATAAGCTCATCGAGAAATTGCAGGAGGATGAAGACGTGCAGGAGGTGTATACCAATATGGTGGAGGAGTGATCTGCCCCTGATTTACTGTATCTTTATTAGGAAGTCGCATTATAACCCTGGCAATACTTCATGCGGTTCCGTTTCTTCATTACGTTATTCATCATCCCCCTTTTCCTTTCTGCCCAGCACAGGAAACCAGGCCATGCGCCTTTGTTTTCCACTTTCAATTATGTGAAACTGGCACACGCGCTCACCGATTCCACGATGACCGATGAGCAGAAGACGCGGAGTATTTTTTTGTGGATGACCAAACACATTCATTACGGTTCGGCGATCGAGGATCCGAATGAAATTCTTTTAGCGCGACAGGCGGTGTGTCTCGGTTACAGCATTCTCTTCGACTCACTCTGTAGGATCGCTGGTGTGCAATCTCACATTGTCATTGGTTATGCCTATGAACCCTGGGCTGAAGCGATGGACACGCTGTTCACCGACAATCACGCGTGGAATGCGGTGAACATAGATGGCGAATGGAAACTCATTGACGTCACGTGGTCGAGAGGTTCGCTGAAAGAGACAAAAGATCCGGTGCGGAAATTCTTCTGTAAACTTTTTCACCGCCCATTCGTTCCGCATTACAAATTCAAGAAGGAGCACAACGAGAACTATTATCTCGCGCCGCCCGAACGATTCATTCTCGATCATTTTCCATCTACAGCAGCGTGGCAATTATTGCCCTGTGCTGTCCCGATCGATTCGTTCCAGAAATCACATTACGCTACGATCAATTATCTCGACAATCCGATCAATTGCAAAAACTGGGACGATTCGATCACACCGATCATCAATGCGTTTCAATATGACCAGCACATCGTGAATGGTTACCAGGCGCTGCATCTCAATCCGCATAATCACCAGGATATTTCTTACGGCATGTGGGTGGCTGCGAAATATCGCGCGAAACAGGCGGAAGACACACTCATGTGGTGGCAGACGCGCGTCACGTATTATGATTCGACCATAAAATTTCTCGACACGCTGATCACTGCTTACAAGAAAATGCAGAAGGATGAATCCGCGGAAACGAAATTTCTGCTGCGAAGAAATGTCCGGATGAAGAACAAGACGAACAATGAGACTAAGCCGTTGCTGAAAAAGCAAACAAAGGAAATGACAACGGTGAAAAAGACCAGATTCCTCATCTACAAACAACAGGCGAAACTTCTGCGCGACAGGCTCCACCTGAAAGGACAGAACCGGAGAGCGAAAAAGGGTAAATTGAAATTATACCGTCCGTCCATTGTGAATCCTGCCCAGCAGAAGATGCACGATGACCTGCAGGATAAATATTCCGAAATGCAGGAGGAAATTTCTGATCTCACCGATTCCATGAATGCAGCGGGTTTCTATTCTTTTGCATGGGAAGGCCCTTACATGGATTCCATTGCAAAAGATAAAAAGCGATGGCTGATGGTGCAGCGGCGCAATATGGGTTACGTGAATTATTTCCGGGCATTCGGATTGAATTCATTCGATACACTCGTTTACGTTCCGAAGAACCAGGTGTTGATGGCACAGCATTTCCAGGATTCACTCACACTCCTCCTGCGCGATCCGGGCAAATGGCGTTTCGATTCGGCATACGCGGTTTCAAAAGCGGATGCAATGAAGGCAAAGATGGATCTGAAGTTGTGCATGGGAATGCTCAAACAGATGAGTAAACTTCCGGCAGGAACAATTGACGAGAAAGCGGAATACAAAAGATGCAAAAAGCAGATCCGGGATATCAACGACAGTTTGATCCGCTACGATAAGCTGCGGCAGATCGAATTGAAAGCTTATCTCAGGCAATTCAAGCATGTGCGATTCCAGCGGTGGCTGCTGCGCGGACAATTCCGTGATGAATTGCAGAATGAGAAATGGAGATTCGCCGGATACCGGAAATTCTTCTACCAGCGCGGACGCTACCGCGATATCGGAATGAGAAACGCGCTCATAGAGGTCGGGCAATTACGGAGCGCGGAAAAGTCAAGAAAGAAAGCGCTCATCCGGAAAGTGCGGAAATGGGAGAAGAATCACGCGAAAGTTCATCGCAAGACACAGAAGCAGCTGATCAAGAATAAGGAGTTATCGATGGCGACGGGGTGAAATAGCGAATAACTATTTTCTATTAAGAACCTTAACGGTATCCCGCCCAGACTTATGAGCGCAATAAAGAGCTATGTCCATAATTTTTGCATCTCTCTCCGAATCATTCATATTTTCCAGCGCGGCTAATTGCTCTTTGGAATATCGCTTCATTCTAGAGTCCGTTATGCATTGACAATTTCGGTCTGCAATTACCGGATAATACTTAGATACTTTTCCATAATAGTAACAGTCATTGTATAGACGGATTCGATCAGTTTCCGTGTAGGATTTATCTATTTTATTTTCAGTAGTAGCCTTGTAAATACCATAGAATCCCACTACCAGGATTGCTACAATTATTACGGCCCCGAAGAATCTATTTGATTTGATTTTCATCGGAATGTTTTATTTGGGCCTTATACGCTTTTCGTCTTTTGGTAAAAAACTATTCGGACCACACTCCCTTACAAAACACCCCCACAATTTTTCCAGTCAGCTCTTTTCCTATTAATGGAGTATTCTTCGATTTACTTCGGATATCTTTTTCAGTGAAAATCCATTTGCGTGTTGGATCGAAAACCGTGATGTTCGCTTTCTCACCAACTTTTATTTTCGGAATGTCAACACCGGCTATCGTGCGCGGAGCAGGCGAGAAGGCTTTCACCAATTGTTGCGGTGTGAGTTTTCCGGTGGAGCAGGCGAGTGAGAATGCCGTTTCCAGCCCGATGATGCCATTGTGCGCGATGTCGAATTCAACCACTTTCGATTCCACATCCTCCGGCGTGTGGCCCGAAGTGATCGCGTCGATCGTTCCATCCGCAACTCCTTCGATCAGCGCAAGACGATCTTCTTCTGAACGCAATGGCGGATCCAGTTTATAATTCGTGTCGAAATCAGAAAGCATTTCATCGGTCCAGAGTAAATGACTCGCGTGAACAGCGGCCGTAATGGGCAAACCAATTTTTTTTGCCGAACGGATCTGTTCAACACTTCTTGCTGTACTCACCGCCATGAAATGCAATGGAGCACCGGCGTATTCCGCGAGATAAATATTCCGCGCGATCATCAGTTCTTCAGCGAGCGAAGGAATTCCTTTCAGCCCGAGTGATGTGCTCATCGGCCCTTCGTGCATCTGTCCGCCGTGCGAAATGGTTTTGTCATCGCAACGCACGTGAATTTTTCCGCCGAAGTTGAGCGCATACATCATCGCACGGACGAGCAAACCGGAATGATTCACGGAATGTTCTCCATCGGTGAACGCTTTCGCGCCGGCCACATGCATGTCATACAATTCCGCCATTTCTTTTCCCGCGAGATCCTGCGAGAGTGCGCCGGCAGGAATGATGTCGACCGGAAGGGATGCGCTGCGTTTGAGAATATATTCGACAGTTGATTTGGTATCGAGAACAGGAAGTGTGTCGGGTAAAGTCAATACTGCTGTGAATCCGCCTGCTGCTGCTGCCTGCGCTCCGCTCTCGAGCGATTCTTTGTATTCGTAACCGGGATCGCGCAGATGTGCGTGCAGGTCCATGAATCCGGGCGCCGCGTGCAGGTGATCGCCTTTCACGAGTTTCAGTCCTTCGGGAGAAATATATTTTCCGATCTGGCGGATGTTTCCGTTCTCAATGAGAATATCGGTTCGTTGTCCGTCGTAAGGAGAGGCCGGATCGCAGATGGTTACATTCTGAAGAAGGACGTTCATAGGATCAATTGGATACTGGTGTGATATTGACGATTTGATTTTTCCAGAAACGGATGACGAGCACTTCGCACAACAGGAAGATCAATGCAAGCCAGATGCAGAGTTTCCAGTAGCGTATTCCGTTATCTATTTCCGTGAGGGCTGCGGTCAATCCTTTGGAATCGGGATTCACGACATAGAATTTTTTCAGGCCGGCGGTGGTGATCGCGGCAGTAAGTTCTTCCGATGTAAAAGTACTCAGGTCCGATTCCTTCCTGTTGAAATTGAAAGCCACACCGGCGAGTTGTTCCTTGCCGAGTGTGATGAGATAATTTCCAGGCTTCGTCACCTGTTTGTGCACATCGATCAACGTATTTCCATTGACGACCGTATGCGCGGGAATGATGTCGAAATTCTGTGCGGAGTCGGAAAGATGAAAAACATTTTCACCGACCACACCCGGATCACCGATCTCCACCGTTTCATCCGAACCGATGGTGTAGAATAAATTCCGTTGTGGCTGACTGAAAAAAGCAGGCTGCAATAAACTCGGAACGATGAGCGCGTGTTGCGGAAGATTACTCCAGCTGTCATTCACCGGAACCGCGCAGAGGTAAACATTTCCTTTGCCGGTTTTGTAGGAGATCGTGAAAATATCACCGTTGCGCATACGCATCATCACATCGCCGGTGGATTGCGTCGCGAGCGGTATCTTGTAATGCTCACTCACCGAAGGAAGATCGATATTGCCCGATTGTTTTTCAAACACACCTTTGAACAGGGGATGATCGTAATACAATTTATCGACGACGGTGTTCACGGTATCATCCTTTGTGAAAGAAGAAATATTCAACGGCGAAAGAAAATCAGAGTAGGAAGTAAGGTCCGCTTTTGTTCCGGGAAAAACAAAAACACTTCCGCCGTTGTTCACAAAATCGTGTAATTCATTTCCAAGGCCGGAAGAAACTTCATCGAGGCTGTTGAGCACGATGTAATGGAAATTCCGGAAGGAAGAATAATCCAGCTTGCTTTCGTCCATTTCAGTGACCGCAAAAATGGAATCCGTCGCGAAGGCGCTGTCAATGTAATCGTAATTGCCGGTGCTGAATGATGAAAGTGCGTTTTGATTTCCCGTTGATGGGCCGGTGAACTTTGCTTCCGGTTCAATGATGAGCACCGGAATATTCCTGAGCACATTGAAGGAAAAATAGAATCGGTCATCGAATGTCACGGGATAATCATTGATCTCGATCAACCCCTGCTGCAATCCGGGTTCACGCACGCTGAAAAAAATGCTGGTGTCTGTTGTTCCGTTCGCGCTAATGCTGAAAGACGCAGGAGTGCGCGCCTGTCCGTTCACGTACAAACGCATGGGAACATTTTCAAGATCGGTTTCGGAATGGCTTTTCAGTCGAACGTGAAGTTCTTCCGGCGAATTCAATTTTCTCACCGGTGAAGTGAACCAAACCGAATCGACATACACATTGTTCCTGTTTTCAGCAACGACCGGCACGAACCGGTAATCAACGAGTGTATCGATCTTCACCGCATCCAGGTCGGTGATCGTTTTCTGGAAATCACTCACCACGAAGGCCTGGTAATTTCCGGGTTGAATTCCATCCGCAGTGACGAGAGCGTCGTGTTGACGGCTGGCAATTTCAGAAACAGTGCGAACGGCCGGAGAAGATTTCACTTCATCCACCAGTTCCAGGAATTCTTCGCGGTTGACGAGGCGCTGATGCCTTCCTTCAAAATCATTGGTGAGTAATTGAAAACGATCGGTCGGTTTATAGGCGGCGGCAATATCCTTCGCATCTTTCTTCGCTTCATCGAGCAGCGTGCCGTTCTTTCCGAGCGCATCCATACTGAAAGAATTATCGATGAAAATACTGACGGCTTTATCACCGGTTTTCACGGTGGCGTTCGCTTGCGGAATGTAAGGTTGCGCAAATGCCAGAATGAGAAAAGTGAAGGTGAGTAAGCGGCAGGCGAGAATGAGCAGGTTCTTGAGTTTGTTCTTCGCTTTCGTATCGAGATTCACTTCGCGAAGGAAGCGCACGTTGGTAAAAAAAACGCGTTTGAATTTCCGGAAATTGAAAAGGTGGATGAGGATCGGAATCGAAAGGGCCAGCAGCGCGAAAAGGAAGTACGGATTGACAAACTTCATCAAAGGTTAAAGGTAACGAATGTGCTGATTTGCCGATGGGGCGATGTGCTGATTTTTGAAGGTTTAGCATACTTTAAGAGGAGGCTCATGCGCAATGCTTATCTTCGTTGTTTCCCAATGAAAAATCTGCTCCCGATCGCTATTTTCTTTCTTGTTTCCTGTGGTTCTGAACCCATGAAGTCCGGCGCGACCGATTCGCTAATTACAAAGGAAACGCAGCTCAATTCCGATTCGGCGAAGATCCCTGCCGATCCGATCAAGAAGATCGATTATTACGTGAACGACATCAACAACTCCTTTCTCAACGGAAATCTGAAAAGGAAAGACTACGATGGAGAATCCCCTGGAGTTGACGGGACACTTTATGCCTACTATCAGAACGACTCTATGCCGGCTTATATCTACACCGAACAAGGAGGAGAGTTTCGTTCCGAGCAGATCATTTATTATTTGAAAGACGATAAACTTATTTTCGTGACAATGAAGAACAATAAGTTCGGAACAGATGCGGCGGGATTGATAAGTCCGCAGATTCGTCATGTCGAAAGTGAGCGTCATGTATATTTCGATGGAGATGCGATCCTGAAAGACACAACATTGATGAGTGATGGAGAATGGTTCAAAGAGAATTACGACTTCATCAAAATTCTCATGACAGCGAAGAAGGATCTGAAGAAAGCAGTGGTCACAAGTCCCCGTTAAATGGCCAATGCCCAATGGATCAATTACCAATTGGTCATTGTTTAATTGGTAATTGGTCATTGTTCAATAGGTAATTGGAAATTGGCCATTGTTTAATTGGTAATTGGAAATTGACTAATTGGGAATTGATTAAATTGCTTCTCTAAACCCATTCCTATGAGCAATCCTCTTTTTTCCGAAACACAAAAATTCAAACAATGGTGGGTATTCTTTCCATTGATCCTGATTAACGGGCTTATGATATGGGCGATCTATGTCCAGATCATCTGCAAAATTCCGTGGGGAAATAAACCGGCGCCGGATATTGTTATTTACATGGCGGAAGCTGTAGTTGTCCTGATCACACTTCTTCTTTTTTCCATACGCCTGAAAACAGAAATAAAAGAAGACGGGATCTATTATCAATTTTCGCCACTGCAATTCAGCTTGAGAAAAAAAGCATGGGCCGATATTGAAAAATGTTACGTGCGTCAATACCGCCCTGTCGCCGAGTATGGTGGATGGGGAATGCGGATGGGGATCTTCGGAGCAGGGCGCGCCATCAATGTCAAAGGCAATATGGGAATCCAGCTGGTGATGAAAAGCGGAAAGAAATTACTCATCGGTACGCAGAAAGCCGAAGAAGCGGAGAAGGTGTTGAAGCAGATGGGGAAGTGGATGGAATAAGGTGTACTAACTACGAACAAAATCCGAAAGTACGAACCGCTAAAACACGAATCGACAGTACTTAAAGGAGAACTGTTAGAAATTCAGTGGTTGTAAGTTCAAGTGATAAGTGCAATTTTTTCTGAGAAGACTTGGTTAGGTGTTTTGTAGTTGAATTTTCTTACTGGTCGATTATTGAGTTTGTTTTCTACGGCTCTTATTTGTTGATCGCTCACCAATGCAAGATTAGTC
>DATJEX010000014.1:0-11065 GCA_035496135.1 Bacteroidia bacterium | reverse complement strand
GACCTGGACGAATTGTAGGAGGGTACGAAGTGCATAATCGGCAACGCATGCATTGCCGTGCGGAAATGACGAACTGCAAAAATGCGTATCGTGCGAAGTATAACATTCAGCATTTTCGGCAAGTTCGCACTTCGCCATTTTCGCAGTCAGCTCAGCTGACGTATTCGCAATTCGTTCCCTGCTATTGGTAAAAGGAATAATAGAACACCACCGCCTGCATCTGCCCGTTGATGTACACGACAACCATTTTCGGTAAACCATTCTCATCGTATCGCACATCAGCACGATTTTTATTGTCGCTGTAGGAAACGGAAACGAGCCGATGTTGTGTGTCGTAGCTGTAATTGATCACATGGGTGTAAAATTGATTCTCTTCCGTTTTTGCAAGTTCCGATTCGGAAATGATCTGCCCGGTTTGCGGATCTGTTTTTCGCGTGGTCGTCCAGAGCAGATCTCCTTTCACAAAATATTTTTCGACGCTGGTGTTTTTGTCCGGATAGGAGTAGATGGCTGAATCATTCGCATCCGGAAAATTCTTCGAACTGGTCTTGCTCCATTTGAGCGTGCCATCGGCGTTGTACGTTTTGGTGGAAGTGACATCAGGCGGATAAGAAGGATTCGCTGAAAACATTTTACTCAAATACGTTTTGGAGATCGTGAATCCGGTGTAGTAGGAGGTGAGTGTAAAACTTGTCATGTGATAGGCGGTGTCCACTTCATTCCCGGGATCTTTTGCATAATTCAATTCGCGTTCCGGTTTCAGTTGCTGATTGTAAATGGATTGTGAACGGTACCGCTGACTGCCATCGGCGAAGGAATTATCAAATTGATAAACAGGTTCACCCAGCGAGGCAAAGCGGATGAGTTTGCAGGAATTGCACGATGGATCATTCACAGCGCGCGTAGAAATCCCGGCTGTAAGCGTGTCACTCGTCGCGACCATCTTCACCCAGCTAATCTTCATGCGTGACGCGGCTGAGTCGTGCAGAAAATAAGTTTCGATGGTGTTCGTCACCGCTTCATTATTCCACAGAAAAGAAGCTGTTGGATTCTGCGATCTTCCAATGACGGAAAAGAACAAAGTCATCACCAACAAAACGATTTCCCTTTTCCTCATTCTTAATTATTCATTGTTAATTATCAATTATCAACTGGCATCATGATCACCGCCCACATTCTTCCGGTTTTCCCTTTATCTCTTCTAAACGAAAAAAACTCATCTTCTGTTGTGCATTTTCCCAAAGCCCACAAATTATTTTCCGCGATCCCATTTTCACGTAAAACAAATCTGTTCGCGCTAAGCAGATCGAGATTTCTCCCGTTGTGAATCGCCGGAGGGAATCCTGCGCCGAGAAATTGCTGTATCACCTCTTCGCTTACCTCATAATTCATGCCGGATATGCCCGGGCCGATCGCTACTTTGATATTTGTACGTTCCGCCCCGAGTTTTTCCATTTCTTCAATGGTATTCCTTGCAATGCGTGCCAATGTTCCTTTCCATCCACAATGCGCCGCGCCGATCACGTTGTTCTGTTCATCGTGAAAAAGCAAAGGATAACAATCCGCCGCGCCGATCGCCAGCGTAATTCCTTTTTCATTCGTGACGAGTGCATCACCTTCCTGCGAACCATTCTTTGCAAAGCGAACGCTGTTCCCATGCACCTGGTCGAGCCGCGCAACATTTGAGGGATCCATCCCGATCGATTCTAAAGCACGCTTCCTGTTTTCGGAAATATTTTCTTTCGTGTCTTCACTTCCGCCGAAATTCAGAGAATGAAACGGAGCCGGGGAAACTCCGCCGCGTCGTGTGAAGAAGGCGTGCGGGATGGAAATAAGAGGAGAAGAGTAGTGATGCAAGATGAAGCAAAGTTAAGGACTTGCTTTTCTTATTTGCTCAAAAATAATTCCGCCCGCTCCAGCGCACTTTCAATATCCTTCAACACATTTTCTTCTCCAACCAGTTTCAGAAAACCGGAATGCTGCATTTCTTCAAGGACCGCCGGCTGAATTCCTGAAATGAGAAACGCAGATCCGCGCTGTTTCGCGAAATGATGAACTTCTTCCAGCGTGTGCAGGCCCGTCGCGTCGATCACGGGCACCTGGCGCATGCGGATGATGATGACCTTCGGAGTTTTCTCGATCACGCGCAACGACTCTTTGAATTTGTAAGCAGCGCCGAAGAACAAAGGCCCTTTGATCTCGAAGACGTCCACGCCATCCGGAACTTTGTATTTGCTGATCGCTTTAGGATCGTCCTGGTCTTCGCCTGCCGTTCCGTATTGTGTCGCCACGTTCACTTTGCTGATCGTTGACATGCGGTGCATGAAGAGGAATGAAGACAACACCATTCCGATCTCTATGGCAACGGTGAGATCGAAAAATAACGTGAGCAGAAATGTGGTGAGAAGGATCGCGACATCGGGCTTTGGTCCGCGCAGAAGAGAAATGAACGATTTGTATTCGCTCATGTTGTAGGAAACCACCACGAGAATTCCTGCGAGACAGGACATCGGAATGAGCGCAGCCCATTTTCCGACGAAGAGCATGATCAATAAAAGTGTGAGCGCATGGATCATTCCCGCAACAGGTGTTCTTCCTCCGTTCTTCACGTTCGTGGCTGTACGTGCAATGGCGCCTGTGGCAGGAATTCCGCCGAAGAGTGAAGAAAAAATATTCGCCGTGCCCTGCGCGATGAGTTCCATGTTGGAGCGATGACTTCCGCCGATCATTCCGTCAGCAACCACCGCAGAGAGCAACGATTCGATCGCCCCGAGTAATGCGATGGTGAACGCGGGTTGCATCAGTTGTTTGATCGTATCGAATGAAACATTCGGAACGACAGGATGCGGGAGCGAAGACGGAATGACGCCGAATTTGGTCTGGATCGTTTCGACCGGCAAATGAAAATATTGTACAGCGAAAGTGGCGAGAAGTATCGCGATGATCGATCCGGGAATGCGGTGCGTGATCTTCGGAAAAATAAATGAAATGAGAATGGTTCCTGCCCCGATCGCCAGCGCGATCCAGTTCACCGAATCGAAATGATGAAAATAAATATTCCATTTCGCAATGAAATCGGCCGGAACTTTATCGATCGTCAACCCGAAAAAATCTTTCACCTGCGAAGAAAAAATGAGGATCGCGATTCCTGAAGTGAATCCTACGATCAATGGATGCGGAACAAAACGGATAACAGAACCCAATCGCACAATTCCCATCAGCACGAGTATCACTCCCGCCATGAACGTGGAAATGATCAAACCATCCACGCCATATTTCTCCACGATGCCGTAAACGATCACGATGAAAGCACCGGTCGGACCACCGATCTGCACACGGCTTCCACCCAATGCCGAGATCAGAAATCCGGCAATGATCGCCGTGATCAATCCTTTCTCGGGAGTTACACCGCTGGCGATCCCGAAGGCGATAGCAAGTGGAAGAGCGACAATGCCGACGACAACTCCGGCGAGCAGATCCTTGCCGAACTGGGCGGCAGAATAATTTTTAAGTGTCGTGAATAATTTGGGAGTGAATTGTTCCCTGAATGAAGCTGACATATAAACAATGAAGGAACAAAAATTAACGGGAAAAAATACTGATGAGAATCAGTTTATAGTAATAAACCCGGGTGAAGGTGAAAGGGAAGGGGAAAAGGGAAAACGGAAATGTGGTGATCACATACTCAGGCCGTCGCGCTCGTTCACCATAGCGGTGCCGTTGTAATCGTGGGTAAGGTAAACCACATCGATGGCGGAGACGACACCGTCAACAAAAGTGAATTTCAGATTCTTCCAGCCTTTCGAAACATCGCCGCACTGCTCGTAATCATAAAGTGTGTAGCAGCAGACAAAAGTCGTTTCGTTCACCTGGTGATAGATATCCGCTTTTCCAAAGACCGAATTGATCGTGAGGAAATCAACTCCTTCGAAGGTCAGTCCAGCAATGAGTGTGGAATTGGTAGAAGCATCATAGGAAACGGAATGTGACCGGAAACCGGTGCAACCGCATGAATCATTCGCCCAACTCTGTGCGAAAACACTCAGCGGAGCGGTCTGCGCCTTCATTCCGGTAAAACCGAAAAACAAAAATGCTATGAGGAGGATTCGTTTCAAATCGGAGTTTTGACCTAACTAATTTAGGACAATTATCCGGAATGGCAAATTCGGCCCGCAAGTCCCTCACACGGAGCATGGAGGAAGGAAGAAGGACTTTAGGATGAAAGTGATCGAATTTCCTTCGGAACGACGGAATTCAACCTGTGGAATGAAAGATCCATGCTCCATCTTCCATCCTCCATGTTCTACTTGAGAAAACCGTACTCCACCAGGATAAGATCCTCATCCTTCAGCAAACCAACACCTGGCGCATAAAGCTTGTATTCCTTGTCGCCGATCTCGAGCGGAGTGGTTTCTTCGGTCTTGAGCACATTGGTAAATGTTCCGGCCGGAGTTGTGAAGGTATTGTCGTCGCTGATGATCTCGGCGCGATCCATCGCGATGCCGGGCGCCTGTTCCTGGTAATAACGCGAACCGATCAGGATTTCTCCGGGGAATTGCATTCCTGCTTTGTTGTCGCCGGTTGCTTCCCAGGAATCTTTTCCATGCACTTGCTCGCCAACGGCGTTGAACAGTGTTACATCTTCACCGAAATAAAAGATCGCTCCAGTCTCCTTGCAGTAAGCAAAATAATTCCGCGAGATCTCTTCCGGTTTTCCGCCAACCGTTTCATTCTCTTCCACGACGCGTGTTTCCACATTCCCGATCGTTTTTGTTTCATCCAGAACAGTGATCACCAGCGTCGCGGAATCTTTCCCTTCTGTTCCTTTGAGAATTTGCTGATAACCGGGCTGCAGGATGAAATACGGATTGCTTCCTGTACTGGAGAAAGTCAGTTTGTCGAGATGGAATTCGGAAGTGTATTTCCTGTCCGGAGTTTTACTTGCGAATGAAAAAAGCAAAGCGAGGAAAAATCCGGAGAGCGGAAGAAGAAATAGTTTTTTCATGGCAGTGGTGTTTGATGCAAGATGGAAAATGTTTCAGGAGGAATTCTGCAGTGAAAATGTACACTGTTCAATTCTTCCTTACTTCGACAAAAGAACAAGACCCGGTACTGGTAATTGTTGTGTCCGATTGGACATAAGCTGTTCCCCAATTCCCTTTTTCAGACATTCCCCAATTCAGGAATTGGGGTGCCTGGTAACTGCACAGGATTGATCCCGTCGAATCCGGGAAACGGATTTCCTCAAAAGCTGAGTTGAGCGAACTGGAATACGAGGCATCACGACCAATAAAGTCTTCATAATCCTGATAACTGAAATCTCCGCAGGGTTTACAAGGAATTTTTTTCTTTTGATAAGAGAGCCTTTCAAGGAAAAGGTATTTTCCTTTGAAGATAAAAACGCCCAATCCTTCTGAATAGATCGAATCATTCTTGTAGTGGAGAACTTCGACATCGGGTCCGCGTAACGGATCATCGGAATAATTTTCTCTTCGGATAATTCCCTCTTTGCCATCAAACTTGTTCCACTCGATCACACAGCCGGTATCCGGTACTACTGTTGATCCCGGCTTACCAACCGTAGTGGAGGTCATCCTCGTCGTGCTGATCTTCGCACCCACAAGTTTCCAGTCCGCTCCCCAATTCCGTTCTGACCATCGTTTGTAATCGTTCAGGTAGTTCGAATTTTTATGAATGACGTTGTAGGTGAATGTGTGGTAATTCCGGAATTCATCTCCCGGTTTATGGCAGGAAAAAACAATGACGAAAAGTGGAATGATCGGGAGTATTTTTTTCATCCTTGAAAAGCTGTCCGCATAAAGATAATCCCATTTTTATCAGGAAGATCAGGACGACATGACAGGCAATTATCCAGTGGAGTCGGGTAATATGCCACATTGGCAACATTCCCCCCATTGGCACTACATTTGACCTTTGGTCTGCACAACAAAAATTCTTAATTCTTAAATCTCAAGTCTCTCATCCCATGTCTACAACAGGAACCATCAACGTACAAACCGAGAACATCTTTCCGATCATCAAAAAATTTCTCTACTCGGATCATGAGATCTTTCTGCGCGAACTTGTTTCCAACGCTGTCGACGCTTCCAAAAAACTGAAAGCACTCAATTCACTCGGTGAATTCAAAGGCGAACTCGGAACGCTCAACGTCACGGTTTCCATTGACAAAAATGCGAAGACGATCACCGTTTCGGATAACGGGATCGGAATGACGGAAGAGGAAGTGGAAAAATATATCACGCAGGTTGCCTTCTCGGGCGCCGAAGAATTCGTTCAGAAATACAAGGACAAAACGGATGCCGTGCAGGGAATCATCGGCCACTTCGGACTCGGATTCTATTCGGCGTTCATGGTCGCTGCGAAAGTTGAACTCATTACCAAAAGTTATAAAGACGATTCTTCCGCTGTAAAATGGAGCTGCGACGGAAGCCCGAATTACACGATCGAACCAACAGAACGTTCCGGAAGAGGAACAGATGTGGTGCTGCACGTCGCTGAAGATTCACTGGAGTTCCTCGAAGAAGACCGCATTGAAGGAATTCTTACGAAGTATTGCAAATTCCTCCCGGTAGAAATTCGTTTCGGTACGCACGAAATTGAAATTGTTCCTGCTGAAAAAGATAAAGACGGAAAAGAAATAAAAGCGGCCGAGAAAGAAACCGTTCCGACCATTATCAACAATCCTTCACCGGCGTGGACGAAAAAACCGGCTGATCTTACCGATGAAGATTACAAGAAATTCTACGGTGAATTGTACCCGATGAATTTTGATGAGCCCTTGTTCTGGATCCACCTCAACGTGGATTATCCGTTCAATCTCACCGGCATACTTTATTTCCCGAAGATCAAAAAGTCGTTCGAAGTTCAGAAGGAAAAGATCCAGCTGTACTGCAACCAGGTTTTTGTGACGGATAATGTGGGCGAGATCGTTCCTGATTTTCTGACCTTGCTGCGCGGCGTGATCGATTCACCGGATATTCCGCTGAACGTTTCGCGTTCTTACCTGCAGAGCGACTCGAACGTGAAAAAGATCTCGGCGCACATCACGAAGAAAGTTGCGGACAAACTCGAGGAACTTTTCAAAAAAGACCGGGCTGATTTTGAATCGAAGTGGGAAGACATCCGCATTTTCGTCAATTACGGAATGATCAGCGATGAAAAATTCTACGAGAAAGCGCAGAAGTTCGCGTTGCTGAAGAATACCGATGGAAAATGTTTCACCATTGATGAATACAAAGAAAAAGTAAAAGCTTCGCAGACCGACAAAGACGGACGGCTCGTGATGCTTTACACGAATAACGCCGAAGAGCAACACAGCTTCATTGATTCGGCAAAGTCGCGCGGGTACGACGTGCTCGTGTTCGACAGCATGATCGATCCGCATTACATCAATCACATGGAATCGAAACTCGAAAAAGTTTCGTTCGTGCGTGTGGACAGCGATACGGTTGATAAACTCATAAAGAAATCGGATGACATTCCTTCGAAACTTTCGGAGAAAGAACAGGAAGAAATAAAAGCGGTCGTTGAATCGGTGATGCCGAAAGAAAAATTCTCTGTTTCCTTCGAGTCATTGCTCGACACGGATCCGCCTATGCTCGTCACGCGTCCCGAGTTCATGCGCCGCATGAAGGACATGAGCGCACTCTCGGGCGGAAGCAGGAACATGTTCGGCAATTTCCCCGATATGCATAACCTTGTCATCAATTCCAATCATCCGCTCGCGGGAAAAATTCTCAGTGAGAAAGATGAAGCGAAGAAAAAGCAATTGGTGAAACAGGCGGGCGATCTCGCGTTACTCGCGCAGGGATTGCTGAAAGGGGAGGAACTGACGAATTTCATTAAGAGAAGTACAGAATTGATCGGCTAAAATATTTTTCACGCTTAAACGACTATCCTGAAACAAATCATGCTGATCACTTCAGGATCTAAAACCAAATACACAACATGAACAAAGGACTCATCTTTCTCGGAGTGCTGCTGGTGATCGGAATAGGAATATTCTTCGCTTACCGCAATAGTTACAACACCGCTGTTTCGCTGCAGGAAACTGTTCAGCAGAAATGGGGAGACGTTGGTGCAGACTACCAGCGCCGCGCCGATCTTGTTCCGCAATTGGTGGCGACCGTAAAAGGCGCTGCCGATAACGAACGCACGATCCTCACGCAGGTGACCAACGCACGCGCGGGATTCGGTACAGCGACAACTCCCGAACAGGTGGAAGCACTGAGTAAACAAGTGAATTCAGCGATCAATGTGGTGCTCGAAGCTTACCCGGAAATAAGATCGACCGCCAACTTCGGCACACTCCAGGCACAACTGGAAGGAACGGAGAACCGCATTGCTGTTTCGCGCAAGAATTACAACGAAGCGGTGATGGAATATAATTCTCACGTCCGCGGATTCTTCAACAAGATGTTTCTGAATTCGGCGGAATTCCCGGTGAAGGACATGTTCAAGGAAGATTCAACTGCTGCCGTTGCTCCTAAAGTGAGCTTCTGAAATGAAGGCGGCGGATTTTTTCACGCTTGAAGAAAAGGAAGCGATTCGGAAAGCGATCGCCGATGCGGAACGATTGACGTCGGGAGAGATCCGCGTGCACGTCGAGAATAAATGCAGGGGAGAATCGATCGATCGTGCGCAGCGTGTGTTCGGAAAACTCAAAATGCACAAAACGAAACAGCGCAACGGAATTCTTTTCTATCTCGCTGTTGAATCGAAAGTTTTCGCGGTGTATGGTGACCAGGGCATTCATGAAAAAGTGAAAGACGATTTCTGGAAGGCGCTTTCCACCTCACTCGAAAATGATTTCAAACACGGAAGATTCGCTGACGGACTCATCGCCGCGATCAAAGAATGCGGTTCACGCCTGCATCATTATTTTCCATTGGAGAAACACGACAGGAACGAACTGAGTGATGAAATAAATTTCGGATGAAGAAGCTGAAGATTTTCCTGCTGCTATTGTTCCCGCTCGCGTTGTTCTCGCAAACAGGAATTCCTCCGCGTCCCGATCCGCCGGTTTTATACAATAATCTTTCAAAACTGAATCCCGATTTTATTTCTCCTGCGGACGCAAGTGCGCTCGAGAATAAACTCGAACAATTCGCGGATACCACGAGCAACCAGATCGTGGTGGTCATTACCGACAATATCGGTGATAACGATATCAATGAATACGCGACAGGTATAGGAAACACGTGGGGCGTTGGCCAATCGAAACTGGATAACGGAGTGATCATCGTGATCAATCTTGGCGGTGGAGTTGGAAATCGCGACGCATACATCGCCGTTGGACAGGGACTCGAAGGAATTATTCCCGATGCGACAGCCTATCACATTTCCGAAGATTACATCATCCCGCAATTCAAAGCAGGAAATTATGCGCAGGGCATCAACGACGCAGTGGATGAGATCATGGCTCTGGCAAAAGGGGAGATCAACAGTAAGGATTATGAAAGCTCGCGATCCGACGGAAAACATCCTCCGATCGAGGTCATTATTTTCATCGTCATCGCGATCATTTTTATTTTCATCAGGTTCAGGTTCCGTTCAGGTGTTGGCGGATTCTTCATTGGCGGAGGCGGATGGGGAAGTGGCGGCCGAGGTGGATTCGGTGGAGGAGGTGGTGGATTCGGCGGATTCGGTGGCGGAAGTTTTGGAGGAGGCGGTGGTGGTGGTAAATGGTGATGAGTCAATTTGCCGATGAGACAATGTGCCAATGTGTAAATGTGAGAATGAATAAATGTGAGAATGAAAAGTGGAATTGTAATAAAAAAGAATGATTGAAAAGCAACTCCGTAAATCTGTTTAAATCTGTAATCTGTATTCTCCGTATTGATCCGTAATCCTCCCCCAATTTACTCATGTATAGAAGAGATTACATCCTTAAAATGATCGAAGAGTTCGCAAGAGCTGTTGGAACTGCATTCGGGTTGAAGAACGAAGGAAGAGATGAAGATGCGCTGAATGAAATTCGTGGTGCTTATAAAACCTGGTTCGCACTCGATGGGGCTGCGATCACCGCGATGTCGTCGGAAGAATTCCTGAAATTTCTCACCGATGAAAAACAATTCACGCTCAAACAGATCAGCGCGCTTGCCGAGGGATTGAAAGCGGAAGCGGAATTATTGCCCGACACTTCGATCATCGAAAAACAGGATCGTTACAGCAAAGCATTGTTCCTCCTTGAATTTGTGGATATGACGGACACCTCTACGTATTCACCCGAGCGGCAGAAAATGATCAGCGATCTGAAGATGATCCTGATGAACGATCTGTGAAAATCTGTGAATAAATCCGCGAAAATCTGTGGTCAAATTCTGATGATCGGATTAGTTCCAGCCTAACTGAAAACTCTTAACTTTCAGTCAAATTTCATCGCCCCATATTCCTTCTCTATGACAAGAAAATTTCTCCCGCTGCTCGCCATTCTCGCACTGGTTTTCACTTCAAAACTTTCCGCGCAGAAAGATGTTGAACTCGTCAACTCGGGACAGGTGCTTTATGACGGAAACCTGTATTACTACACCGGACATTACCAGAAAGCGGAAGAAGAATTCCGGAAGGTCGGAAGGAATGATACCAACTACGCCGAAGTGCTGCGCGATCTCGCGTTGACGTACAGCGATGACAAAGAAGACAGCCTGTGTGCGATCACCTGCCGCGCGGGTATCGCGCTGGAGTCTGTGTACTCGCCCGATTTTTACAATCTTCTCGGAATTTCATTGAAGGAAATGAACCAGACCGATTCGGCGATCAAGGTTTTTGACAAAGCGATCGAGTTGTATCCGTACACGTACGTTCTGTATTACCAGAAGGGAATGACGTATTACAAAAAGAAGGATTACAAGGAAGCGGAGAAGTGGTTTCAGACCGCGATCAAGATAAATCCATATCACGCGGCGAGTCATTTTCAACTCGGAAAGATCTGCGCCGAAGAAGGACGATTGATCCCGGCTATGCTTTCGTATGAATTCTATCTCATGCTCGATCCTTCCACACAATCCGACCGCGCTAAGAAAGTGGTTTCACAAATGGAAGA
>DATJEX010000013.1:0-6820 GCA_035496135.1 Bacteroidia bacterium | reverse complement strand
ACTTGACTGTGTCAGGTTGTAAAACACTGACACCACTTCGAACTGATACACTACCCGCTCATGTCCCATGTCTCCAATCTCACGTCACATGATTACCTTTGGACGAATGCTCACCGTACTCAATAATTTCGACCACTCTTTATTTCTTTCCATTCATCATTTCCGAAATGGATTTCTTGACCTGGTGATGCCATGGATCACCATCCGCTGGTTCTGGATCCCGCTTTATGCGTTGATGCTCTTCTTCACCTGGAAACGATTCGGTAAACAAACCCTCGTCATCGCGCTCACCGTCGTTGCACTTATCGTTGCAAGTGATCAGTCGGCCAATCTCCTCAAGAATTCCACGCAACGCCTTCGCCCGTGCCACGATCCCGCGCTCGAGCAGGAGAATGTGATCACACCATTGGGTTGCGGCGGACAATATGGTTTTGTTTCCGGTCACGCCGCGAACAGTGCGGCCGTTGCGCTTTTCTTTTTTCTGCTCGCCGGCCAGGCAAATGGTTTTGCTCCGGCGAAGAGAAAATGGTGGTCGCTGCTTTTTGTGTGGACGATCGTTGTTTGTTGGAGCAGGATCTATGTCGGTGTGCATTTTCCATTCGATGTTCTTGTCGGAATGCTGATCGGATTCATCTACGCCGTTTTGTTTTTCATCCTATACAAAAAGCTGCTTCCTGTTCTGCGGTGAGTGATACGGATCATCAGCAAAGCGTGAACAAATCCATATTTTTTTGATTCACATGTCCATCGTCTCAATTCTCACATCTATCTTTGGCTGATGTTTCAAACGGTTGGACTGATCTTTCTCGGTGGCGGACTCGGAAGCCTTGCGCGATTCGGAGTTTCGGTGGGAGTGAAACAGTTTTCCCAAAGCAATTTTCCGATAGCAACACTTCTCGCGAATGTGCTCAGTTGCGTCATCATGAGTGTCGCGCTCGGAATGTTCTATGAAAAAATGCAGGATAGTAATATCCGAATGTTCGTCATCGTAGGTTTTTGCGGCGGATTCAGCACGTTCTCCACTTTCAGTATCGAAACGCTTGAACTTTTCCGCAATGGAAATATCATGTTCGGCGCACTCAATCTCCTGCTGAATCTTGTGCTTTGCATGATCGTTCTTCTCGCATTGGTCAGAAAATAAATTCCGGAAAAAATGAAATACGCTTTTGCTTTCCTTATCACCTTCGCGCTTATGGCGTTCTCGCATTCGAACAGTAACAGCGCCGCCACAACGACTACCACCACCATTCCTGCGAAACCGAAACTCGTCGTCGGCATCGTCATTGACCAGATGCGTTTTGATTATGTCTATCGCTTCTGGGATAAATTCGGAACGGACGGATTCAAAAAACTCGTGAACCAGGGTTACAATTGCCGCGATGTGAATTACAATTATGTTCCCACATTCACCGGCCCGGGCCACACCAGCATTTACACCGGTTCCACTCCGTCCACCAGCGGCATCATTGCCAATACCTGGTATGATAAATCATCCGGCAAAGGTGTTTACTGCGTACAGGATTCCGCTTACAAAGGAGTAGGAGGTGAGTCAGTGGAAAATCAGTGTTCACCGCAACGTTGTCTCGTGACCACGATCGGCGATCAGTTGCGCCTGGCGAATAACAAACAATCACGCGTGATCGGAATTGCATTGAAAGACCGCGGTGCAATTCTTCCTGCAGGACATACGGCGAATGCGGCATATTGGTATGACGGTACCAATGGGAATTGGGTGACGAGTACGTATTACATGAAAGAATTGCCGAAGTGGGTGAATGATTTCAACGCAAAAGGATTGCCGAAAACATATCTGAGCCAGCAATGGAATTCATTGTTACCGATCGAACAATACACCGAATCGCAACCCGATTCGAATAAATACGAAGGATTGTTCACAGGCGAAACAAAACCCTGCTTTCCGCATGATCTTCCGAAACTGATGGATGCCAATGGAAAACTCGATCTCATCCGCACCACGCCATTCGGAAATTCATTGACGGAAGATTTTGCCGAAGCCACATTGACAGCCGAACAATTGGGAAAGGGAACACAGACCGATATGCTCTGCGTGAGTTTTTCTTCCACCGATTACATCGGGCACAAATTCGGCCCGCAAAGTGCGGAGATCGAAGATTGCTACCTGCGTCTTGATCATGAGCTCGCCGACTTCTTCAAATTTCTCGACACCTACATCGGGAAAAACAATGTTGTGGTGTTTCTCACGGCCGATCACGGTGTAGTGGAAACACCGCAATATCTGAAAGACATGAACATTCCCGCAGGATATTTCAACGAGAACAAATGTGTTGACTCGCTGAAAAAAGTGATGAAAGCGAAATACGGCGACACACTTGTTTTGAATTATTCCAACGACCAGGTTTTTCTCGATCACAAAACGATGGACAAAAAAGGATTGAAGCGGATGGAAATCGAGAACGAGGTGGCAGATTTTTTCATGGGATTCAAGGGCGTGGAAGCGACTACGACGGAATGTGATCTCACGTGTACGCAATTCACCGAAGCGCCGAAGAAACTTGTTCAGAACGGATATAATTTCAAGCGTTCGGGCGATGTGTGCATCATTCTCGAGCCAGGCTGGTTTGGCGAATGGGGAAGAAAAACGGGAACGACACACGGTGCTTCGTGGAGTTACGATACGCATGTTCCACTCTATTGGTGGGGATGGAAAGTGAAGAACGGAAGCAGTGACGCGGCGCAGAACATCACCGATATCGCGCCGACGGTTTGCATGATGCTGAACATCCAGTTTCCCGATGGATGCAGCGGGACACCGATACAGGGATTAACAAAATGAAACAGAATTTGTAAATTGAATTGTGGAATTTTGATCCAATGTCAGAAGAACCGAAAAAGGATAATGAAGCGAATGAATTGCAACCGGAGTACGGTAATAGATGGCCGTTGAAGCTTTTTCATTCATTTGAGGAAATGAATGAATATGATGCCAAAGTGCGGGCAGAAACTCCCGGAGAGCAGCATTTAGCAAATGTGACTTTTTGGATTGAACAGCAATATGCCGAAGAGTTGAAAAAACCAATGGATAAAAAAATACATTTTCTAATGATTGATGGAATTCCTGTTGAACAGGATACATCTTCGTGAGCCTTTGAGTCTTCGTGTCTTCGTGGCCTCGTTAGTGTTTGGATTGCCCAAATCATCTCCAAAAAAGAGCACGATTCGAAGTTGCAACAGGAAAATTCACTTGAAACAATTAGCGAAAATTTTATCTGTACTCTTTAACCGAACAACTTGTAATGATTAACCGTCACGAAAAACACCGGCTCACCGTACTTCAGAAACAACTGATGTACTGGCTCAAGAATGAAGGGGGAGGATGCCTGCGTGCCGACCAGCTTTTTACTTCGATGGTGCAGAATCACCGTTCGCCCGATGCGGATTCCGCTTTGCTCGCCGAACGGATGTATGAAGCGGTGGAGAATCTCTGCAAGATGGAATACGCCGAGATCCGTCTCGAGAGCGATCCGAAGAGCAGGAAAAAATTATCACTGTTCGATCTCGGTTCTCCCGGAAAGAATTTCAAAGGCGATCACAAAAAATATCACTGGGTGGGAAAGGAATGCCCTTCGATCGCATTGACCAACGGCGGTTTGAATTACGCTGATACGTTATGATCTTTTAATCCATTCTTCTTCTTTTCTCTCCTGCATTTTCCTAAATTCATCTCGCCATTAACTGAGGCTATCTCAAAATTTCCACCAGGCTTTGCGTACTTAGCGTCTTGGCGGTGAAAGCACGGAAACGCAATTTTGAGATAGCCTTTAAAAATTTCAAAGGTGAAAAAATACAAATTCAAAGAACTCCGCACATTCTCCTCCGACGAGTGGATGGCGAATTCCACCAAGAAGTACCGCAAAGTTTTCGATAGGGCCGAGACCACTCATATCCGCTGCGAATTCTCCTTTTACAATAAAGCTTTCGACGAAGAAGACTGGTCGGCAACTTTGCTGCTGAAATGTTTCGAGACGACGGGTGATACAAAACGCGAGATCTGTTCGCTCGATACGAAGCGCGACATCAAAATGGACGAGAACATCGTGTACCTGCGCGACGGATGGGGAAATCCGACGGAAGGCGCGTACTGGAAGAAAGGTGTTTACACATGGGAAGCATATATCGATAATGAACTCATCGGATCGACCGTTTTTTATATCAACGATGTGGCGAAAGTAACGCCGGGGAATAATCCGTACTTCGATGTGGAATACATCAAGATCTATGCAGGTGATGGAAAAGCGTGGAAACAGAAGGAAAGGAAATACCTGAAAAAGATAAATAAGACAACGACACAATACGTTTGGGTGGAATTCAAGCTGAAGAATAAAGTGAGCATGGACTGGGATTACGAGATCTTCTTCAATTTTTTCGATGATGCTTACCAGTTGAAAGGACAGGTGATGCGCGAAGGAAATGTGCCGAAGGATAAACTCGATTTCGGTTACACGTTCGATGTGGGTTGGGGCAATGATGTGGCCGGTTCATGGAAAGATGATCGCTATGCACTCGAGATCGTGTTCATGGATACGATGGTCGCCATGATAGAATTTGAATCGGGAACAGCGGAAGAAGAAGGCAATCCTGAATTGGTGCTTGGCGGAACACGATTGGTTGCAGCAGGCGGCAAAGAACAATCGCAAGCTGCGGCAGTCGAGACAAAAGTGGAAGAAGAAACAATGGATGAGCTGCTGGAGAAAATGGATAAGCTCACCGGCTTGACCGAAGTGAAGAAAAATATCCGTGACCACATCAATTACATCAACTTCATCAAGCTGCGGCAGGAAAAAGGTTTTGAAGAAAGCGGAAAGGTCGCGCTGCACAGTGTGTTCACCGGAAATCCGGGAACTGGAAAAACAACTGTCGTGAACATGTTGGGAAAAGTCTACAAAAAAATGGGCGTGCTCTCGAAAGGACATGTGGTGGAAGTGGATCGCGCTGATCTTGTTGGCGAATACATCGGGCAGACCGCGCCGAAAACAAGAAAAGCAATTGATTCGGCACGTGGCGGAATTCTTTTCATTGATGAAGCGTACGCACTCGCACGTCCGGGCGATGACGCGAAGGATTTCGGAAAAGAAGTGGTCGAGATCGTGCTCAAGGAAATGTCGGATGGTCCCGGCGATATCGCCATCATGGCCGCCGGTTATCCGAAAGAAATGGACGGCTTCATCGATTCGAACCCGGGATTGAAATCACGTTTCACGCATTATTACAATTTCGAAGATTACACACCCGATGAATTATACGAGATCGCTTCACAGGCTGCTGAGAAAAAAGGAGTGCAGCTTACACCCGATGCGAAAAAAATGCTCGAAGAACAATTCATTGAATTGTACCGCACGCGTGATAATTCATTCGGAAATGCGAGAATGGCCATCGGCGTGATCGAAGAAGCGAAAATGGAAATGGGATTGCGGTTGATGAAAGTGGAGAATTTCGCTGAACTCAGCAAAGAAGCATTGTCGACGATCGAAGCGGCCGATGTGGAAAAAGCTTTCGGTGGAAACAAACGCAAACGTCCTGATCTCGGCGTGAATGAAAAATTATTGCGCGACGCGCTCGCGGAACTGAATTCACTCACCGGGATGACGAACATCAAAACGGAAGTGAATGAATTGGTGAAGCTCGTACGTTTTTACCGCGAGACCGGGAAAGAAGTGCTCAATCGTTTTTCACTGCACGCTGTGTTCATGGGAAATCCGGGAACAGGAAAGACAACGCTCGCACGCATCATCGCGCAGATCTACAAAGGACTTGGCCTGCTCGAGAAAGGGCATATCGTGGAAGTGGATCGCCAGGGACTTGTCGCAGGTTTCATCGGGCAAACGGCGCTGAAGACACAACAGAAGATCGAAGAAGCGATCGGTGGTGTGTTGTTCATTGACGAAGCGTACGCACTTGGTGAAGGCGGAGGAAATGATTTCGGAAAAGAAGCGGTGGAAGTTGTTTTGAAACGCATGGAAGATCTCCGCGGACAATTCGCCGTGATCGTCGCGGGTTATCCCGACAACATGCATCAGTTCATGGAAACGAATCCGGGATTGAAATCACGTTTCGACCGCAGTTATGAATTCCAGGATTACACGGCGGATGAATTGTTCGTCATCGCGAAAAGTCTGCTGGACAAAGAGAAGCTCGTTCCTACTGCCGAAGCGGAAAAGCATCTGAAAGCTTATCTCGATCAGTTGTATGCAAAGCGCGATAAATTCTTCGGCAACGCGAGAACCGTTCGCCAGGTGATCGGTGAAGCGGTGAAGAATCAGCATTTGCGCATGGCGTCCATGGCTGCGGCAGATCGCACACCAACGATGCTGGGCACGATGACGATCGATGATGTGAGTGAATTTGAATTGAAGGATGAAGGAAATCGTTCGCAACTTGGATTCAGGTATGGGGCGTCTGGATAGGGCAGAAATTCGTTGATGAAAGTAGAGTAGCTATTACTACCGAATGTTCACTTAATCAAGACCAGTTTATTTATTTTGAAAAGCGGGTATAAAATAATACGGGACATGGACAAAGCAGAAGAACTTATTACATCAAATCTTGTACTTCCATTAATAAAGGACTTGATTTTACCAAAATTGAAATCGATTATACAGAAGTTCTCCTTAAAAAATGTTGATGAAAGTATTATCGAGACGAATTTTCAAGACTATCTAAGTCAACGATATGAAAAGTATTTAGTCATTGATACTCTTGTTTTTCCAAACAAACAAACCCTTTTTAAAGCTTTGTACGAGCCCCTAAGTTTAATCGCAAAGACGGAATCAAAAAAGGAGAT
>DATJEX010000012.1:0-5934 GCA_035496135.1 Bacteroidia bacterium | reverse complement strand
TTCGCACCGAAGAACTGGCTGTTGTCGTGGTATGTTGGCGGACTCAATTTCCAGGTAGAACATCACCTGTTCCCTTCGGTAAGCCACATTCACTACAAGAAGATCGCACCGATCGTGAAACAGACCGCGGAAGAATTCAATTATCCGTACATCTCCAAGCGTACATTCATCGCCGCGCTTGCTTCTCACACACGTTTGCTCCGCGAATTCGGAAGAGCTTAACACATGAACACGTTCGATCAGATGCCGTTGCATTCGCGTTGCTGGATCTACCAGTCCAACCGCGATTTGACCGATATCGAAGTTGCGGAAATAAAAAAGAAAGCCGCGATGTTCCTCATCGACTGGAATTCGCATGGCAATGTGATGATGGCTTCCATCGATGTGCTTCACAATCGTTTTGTGGTGGTGCTGGCCGATGAAGAAGCGGCACGTGCGAGTGGCTGCGGAATTGACAAATCCGTTCGTTTTGTTCAGCAGCTTGGAGAAGATTATCACATTGATTTTTTCGACCGCATGCTCGTTTCCTATCGTGACACAGCTGGTAAGATCAGGCAGGTGAAACTCCAGGTTTTTGAGCAGATGATGGAAAAGAAAGAATTGAGTGGCGATACGATCGTGTTCAATAACCTCGTCGCAACGAAAGAAGAGATGATGAGCAAGTGGGAAGTCCCTGTGAAAAAAAGCTGGCATTCGAGAATGGTTGTGTGATTTTTCACGCCAAGCCGCAAAGTCGTAAAGGTTTACCGTATTTTTATTGAATGAGGGTTTCACTCAAGACTCGTAGAATTCTCCTGCTCATTTGTTTTCTCTGGGTGGTCGGATTCATTTTCATCCCGATCCGGAAAGATCT
Organism: Bacteroidia bacterium; assembly: GCA_035496135.1. Lineage (GTDB taxonomy): Bacteria > Bacteroidota > Bacteroidia > Palsa-965 > Palsa-965. Next base: position 5,081 of record DATJEX010000012.1, on the reverse strand, counting down.
GCTGACGGGTCAGTACACCGGTAATACTCCGGAAACATCCGTGCTTTCTGCGCAGAATGAAGTTGTTTCAAGTTCACTGGCGATCGGTTTCAACGGGCATCCGGCAGGGATTCTCGGCATTATTCTTTTCGCACTGATGCCATTCTTTATTGTGTGGGAATCGTTCAGCCTGAAACGTCCGTTCTCTTATCCCGCGCAGGCATTCCTGAAACTTCAGTCACTGCTTTGTTTTCTCGGTGCGCCTTACACGTATTACATGATCACCTACCAGAACGGTAATTTTTCCGACAGCATTCATCACACACAGATGGGCGAAGGAGGTTACATCCTGTTTGTACAGAATATCCTTGTCGCCATTTTTCTTTTCGGTATCGTGGGCAATCAGAAGGGGAAGTGGGCGCAGTTCTTTGATGAAAGAAAATGAGGACAGGAAGATATCTTATCATAGGAGTTTTTTCAGCCTTACTGATGATCGATCTCGTTTGCTTCATGTTTCCGATGATTCATGTGCACGGTTACGGATTCGCTCTGTTCTCAACGGCACCGCTCGAGGATTACGATATCTCCATTATAGACATGTTCCGGGGTGTTCACGGATATCCGGTGGACGCGTTGGTCTTCTCCGTTATTCTCACGGGCCCATTATTCACGCTCCTTTCTTCCTGCCTGGTAAAAGCGCCTTTGCGGGTAGTGTGGAAAGTGATCTTCATCATTTATTTTCCGCTCAGCATCGTGATCTCCGCTGTCGAACTTTTCCTGATGGTGTTCAATATTTTCGGGCCAGACAAAACACCCACGATCGCCGGATGGATCCCGCTTGTCGTGAACATTTTCTGCGGTATATTTCTCTTCGTAGCGGCATTGACAAAGCGATTCTCAAAAGAAATATTCAGGCAAAGCATCTGACATGTTCTATAAAATTGTCCGCATCATCTTGTTTGCTTTTATCGCTGCGGATATCATCTGTTGTTTCTTTCCCATTATTTACATTCCACACCCGGATATCACCGATCGGGATCTTGTTTATGCGGATCATTACCGGAATGCCGTGGCATTGATAAATAACGGAAGTGTTTCCATCGGATTGTTTTTTGTGAATGTACTCATGCCGCTGGTGTCGATAGTAATGATCTCGAGGATATCTGATCCGAAAGCATTCGGCTGGCGAGCAGCGAATATCCTGGCAGGACTATTCATGAATTTATTCGCTTTTATGACGTGGTTCGCGCTCACATTCGTGATCGCGTTCATGTCTGATTACAGCATAGAACTCACCTTAACAAGTGCGATGGTTTTATTGTTCACTGCATTAAGCGGATGGATGTTGATCCTGTTCGGGATAGTGCCGAAGATATTCAGGAAAGAAATTCCGTTGTGAAAAAGGAATGCCGCACGATCTGTGATCAGTATATCTGTACGATCTGTAATCAGTATATCTGTACGATCTGTAATTGATTCCTATTGTTGTATCGAATCAATCTGGTTCACCGGTATCAGATTCACTTTGTACTTCTTCACGATCAAATTCATGATCGGGTCGTTCTCGACCTTCGCAAGGATGCGCTCTGTTTGTTGCGGATCATAACCCATCACCATCTGGTCGGTGAGGCCGAGATAATGAATGCTGAAATAAAATCCGGCGATCACATACGGGCCGAAAGGTGTGAGCGGAATATCAAAATTGCTTCCTGAAATATTGAAGACCGTGTTCGGCATGTATTCCGCGCCGTGTTCAATTCCTTTCAGCGCGAGATAATATTGTGCAGCGTTCAGGCGCGACGACATTCTCGGATCACTCATGCACAATAATCCGGCGAGTGGTTTCTGCAATTCGGCCTGTTTCAGCAATACATCAGATTTCGCGCGTTCGTGTTTCACCTGCTCGCGGATATACGCCTGCACTTCGTCCCACCACGGCGCTTCAGGCTCGCCACCATCCACACGGATGAGCGAGTGAATGGAATAATCCTGGATACCGGCGGTGACTTTGATGTCGAGCGTTTTTAATTCCGGATCACTCTTGATCGCGCGCTCGAGTTCGGTGCGCTGGTTGCGCGGATGTGTGCGCAGCAGATCAATGCTTTTGATCCAGTCGCCGGCGAGATAACCATCGTGGTTGTAAACGTAACGAAGTAAACGGCGGATCATCTTGTCATCATTGATCACATGCTTTTCGCCTTTCCACATCACTTCCGGTTGTTCCTCGAGAATGAGTTGTTCGAGTTCGATGCCGAGTGAAGAAGCTTTGAGCATTCCGCAGTTGAGCGGAGAACCATCCACGATATGCAGATCATGCACATGGGAAATATATTCTTTACTCGAATCATCGGTGAGATGGCCGTGACTCTGGACATGCACGTAAAAGCTCACCGGGCGTTTCACATCCTGGCTGGCGCGCAATTCCTGTTCGATCGTTCGCTTGATGTCCATCACCACATCCGGTGTCACAAAAGAACCGGCAGCGCGGATGGTGTGGTAATCCACATCAATTCCTCTTTGTCTCCATTCAGCGGTAATGTGGCGAACGGCATCTACATGTATCTGGGAGAGATCCCGTGCATCGGCACATCCGAGTAGAATGTGCACTTCATGCTTTTTAGTGTGTGGCATAGCGGGATGTAAAGGTACGTCTTAAGCTCAATAGTTTCAATGAGCCTGGTGTACTTCTGATCATACTGAAGGTGATATTATTGATCAGAATGCCGTAACTTTCAAAGTAAGATTTGTTATAGCCAACCTTTTGGTGCTGATCGTCGTGTTACAGAAAAGAACATATGAGAAAGTATAGAATATTCATTGTCGTTTTTCTTTTTGCGCAGATATACCTTTCAGCTCAATCTGCATGGTCATGGGCGTACAGGGCAGGTTCTTCAGGGTTGGACCAGGGGCTCGCTATTTCAACTGGCCCATCAGGATATTCATACGTGACAGGATTTTTTCATAATGTAGGAAACTTCGGAACGAACCAGGTGACCAGTTATGGTGGAGAAGATATTTTCGTGGCGAGATATGACGCATCTGGAAATTGCACCTGGGTGAGAAACGCAGGCAGTGCCAACAATTATCCGGAAGAAGGATGGGGCGTTTCGCAGGATTCTATCGGCAATTGTTATGTTACCGGCAAATACTGCGGAGCAGCAACTTTCGGAAATACTTCCGTGAGTGGAACTTTGAATGCAGGAGCATTCATCGCCAAATATGATACCAGCGGTAATCTGCAGTGGGTGAAAAATTCTGCGCCATCCACCTCCGCCGTCGAAAGCCGTGCGATAACAACGGATCACGCAGGAAATTCCTATATCGCAGGAAATGTTTATGGGCCTAATCAGTATTTCGGCCCTCTTGTTATTCAGTCTCCTTCCGGATTTGTGGTCAAATATGATGCGGCAGGAACCGAAGTGGCAGCATACCAATTCGGTTCTCACGGTGGATTGTATTTCCGATCGATCGATGCAGATGACTTTGGTAATTTTTACGTGACAGGAGAAATACAGGCAGCAGACAGTATCGGAACAATTCCTGTCACACCGACTGGCAGTAATGACTACTTTGTTTTGAAAGCTGATGCGAACGGAAATGTGATCTGGATCGACCAGGGAATCGCGCCGGCTTCGAACATCTGGTACATTGGAACAGGTATTACGGTGAGTAAAAACGGAAATGTTTATGTCGCAGGACATGGACAAGGCGGCAATGAGATCATTGGAGGTTCTTATTCGATCCATGCGTTGGCCGGCGGCGATAACACTGCATTTCTTGCGGCCTATACTTCAGGAGGGAATTTGATATGGGCGAAGCAATCCATCGGCGCCGACAGTATTTCGGACATTGAAGCTTCATCGGTCACCAGTAATGACGTGGGTGATGTGGTGATCGCCGGTTACTATTTCAATGATTTCATTTTCGGGAATGCAAACCTGAACATGAGTTCGCCGCAGGGAACGAATACCTTCGTGATCGGCCTCGATGCATCGGGCAATACTTTTTTTGCCAATAATACTTCCGGTGCAGACCCTGGCGCATTTGCTCTTGGTGTAAGTAATGACACGAATGGGAATGTATATGTGGCGGGACAGAATCAGCTGTCGTCGAATTTTGGATCTTACATCTTATCTCCTTCCGGCCCGTCTGATATTTTCATCGCGAAGATCAATGGTACAACGCTGTCAGTTGCGGAAAACGAAAATGCTTTTCACACCTCTGTTTACTCCGACGGAACTTCGCTTCATATAGAAACACAGGATCACAGCGGAATAATGGAATTACATTGCTACGATGCGCAGGGACGACTAGTCAAGTCGTTGGAATTTGCAGAAAGTTCCGCAACAATAGATATGAGTGATTGCGCAGCCGGAATTTATTTCTGGAAACTGAATGATGGCAATGGAGTAGAGGAGAGCGGTAAGATCCTGATCAACTGATCTTTTTTACTCCACAAAAAGATCTTCCACACGCTGCGGTTGCTCCGCTTCTCTCCAGTTGAATCCTTTCAACAACGCTTCTTTCGGATTCATATCATCGGGCGGAAAAAGTGTGCCTTCGGGTTTCACGTAGAAATGAATTCCTTTCACTTTCTGATCTTTCAGTTCGATCAGCATTTTGCTGCAGTCAACTTTGTTCACGCCGATCATCGTTGCACTGTCTTTCGCGTAATAAAGTGTCTGGCCATTTCCATCCACGAATATTTTCACGAGTTCGTTATTCACGAAATAGCCCGTCATCTTTTTTCCCTTGATCTGGTTGTAACGCGAAGTATCTTCCTGCGCGATGATGAAAGAGTTCGCATCCATGTTCATCTGTTCCACATGTCCTTTCGAAAGCAGGATGGAAATTTGATCAGCAGTCAACTGATCGCCGTCCGACCACATCACCGGATCACCAAAGAGATGCATCGTTGAATCCATCGATGTCCAGTAAAGCGAATCGCATTTGCCCTGCATGTCGGGCTTGTAGAATTTCACATGATGATAAGCAAGCACCACTTTTCCTGAATCGGAACCGCTCGTATCTTTTTTCGGATCGTAATTTATTTTCTGCAGATCGATCGACTTCAGCGTATCGGCGTGCAGAAAAAGCGAATC
>DATJEX010000011.1:0-18365 GCA_035496135.1 Bacteroidia bacterium | reverse complement strand
TCGGACTGAATACTTCACTTATTACCGGCAGCCAGACGCTCTTCGGAATCAAAACGCAATTGCAATTCGGTAAGCTCACGATGACGAGCATCATCTCGCAGGAGCGCGGAAAAAAATCGGAGATCAACGTGACTGGTGGAGCGCAGGTGAGTCCGTTCGAAGTAACGTGTGATAATTACGAAGCGAACAAACACTTTTTCCTTTCTCAATATTTCTATTCGCATTACGACCAATCACTCGCGAATTTCCCGATCGTCAATTCCGGCATCAGCATTACCAAGACAGAAGTGTGGGTGACGAACAGAACCGGCGCGGTTGATAACACCAGGAACATCGTGGCGTTCTCCGATCTCGGCGAATTGAAAGCAGATTGCGAGAATACAGGAACCGGTTTCATCACGCAGAACGCGCTGGAAGATCCGTATCCGCACAATGCGCTGAACTCACTGTACAACGATCTCACGACAACGTATGTAGGATTGCGCGACATCAATTCGAACATTACCAACACGTTCGATCCGCTTTACCAGAGTGACGGTTTTGAGCAATCAGTGAATTACGAGAAGATCAACAACGCCAGAAAACTGGCGACATCGGAATACACGGTGAACACACGACTCGGATTCATCTCGCTCAACCAGGCGCTGAATTACGATGAGGTGGTTGCGATCGCGTATGAATACACGCTCGGAGGACACACGTACAAAGTTGGGGAATTCTCCACCGACGGGGTCAGCGGGCAGGACGCACTCATCGTGAAATTGCTCAAGAGCACGAACAACGTGCCGAAGGTGTACAGCGTAACGCAGTCCCAGGAAGTGAAATACAAGATGTGGGACCTGATGATGAAGAATATTTATTCCATCGGTGCCTATTCAGTGAACGCGACGAATTTCCTCCTGCAGGTTTGGTATAATAATCCTTCCACCGGAACAGACATGCAGTTCATCCCCGAAGGAGCGATCAACGGAAAACCGCTGTTGCAGGTGATGAACCTGGATAAACTCAACCAGAACCAGGTGGCGAGTCCCGATGGAATTTTCGATTTCATTGATGGAGTGACCATCAATTCCGGCAATGGGCGTGTCATCTTTCCGCTCGCGCATCCGTTCGGCAAGGATCACTTCTATGACGTGTTCAACCAGGATGCAAACCTGGCGGTGAAATATGCCTACCAGGAATTATACGATTCCACCAAGACGATCGCGCAAACAGTTTTCGCCGGGAAGAATCGTTTCAAGCTCAAGGGATCGTATCAATCGGCATCGAATTCCGACATCTCACTGAACGCGGTGAACATTCCTGCCGGATCGGTGACGGTGACAGCCGGAGGTGCGCCGTTGAAAGAAAATACGGATTACACGGTCGACTATACACTCGGACGTGTGCGCATCATCAACGAAAGTATTCTCAACTCCGGTGTGCCGATCAAGATCTCGCTGGAAAGTAATTCGCTGTTCAATATTCAGACGAAGACGTTGTGGGGAACGCACTTTGATTATCGCATCAACAGCCAGTTCAATATCGGCGCCACCGTGATGAATCTGACGGAACGGCCGGTGACACAGAAAACGAATATCGGTGAAGAGCCGATGAGTAACACTATCATCGGAACGGATCTGAGTTATACCACTGATGCGCCTTTCCTTACACGATTTGCCGATCACATTCCGTTCATCGATACAAAAGTCGCTTCTTCCATTTCTGTCAATGGAGAATTCGCTTATCTCATTCCCGGGCACAACAAAGCCATTGGTAAAACAGGAACATCGTACATAGATGATTTCGAAGGAACGCAATCGGCCATTGATATCCGTTCTCCGCAGGGATGGTCGCTTTGTTCGGTTCCGCAGGGACAAACTTCGCGATTCCCGGAAGCGAATATGGATTCTGTTTATTCCGGATTCAATCGCGCGAAACTTTCCTGGTACGTGATCGATCCGCTTTTCCAGCGAATGGATAACAGTCTGAAACCGGATTATCTCACCGCTGCCGATGTTTCTGATCACCGTGTGCGTGAAGTGCTCGAGACGGAAGTTTTCCCGGGCAAACAACCACCCAGCGGACAACCGATGAACATCGCGATGCTCGATCTCGCGTATTATCCGGATGAGCGTGGACCTTACAATTATGATGTTGCACCAACTTCTTTCTCGGCGGGTTTGAACGCGAATGGAGGATTGAATGCACCTGATACAAGATGGGGCGGGATCATGCGCAGAATTGAAACGAACGATTTCGAAGCGTCGAACGTGGAATATATTCAGTTCTGGATGATGGATCCTTACAATGATGATGTGCCATCCGCAGATCAGAATTCGACCGGAGAACTCATTTTCGATCTCGGAAATATTTCGGAAGATGTGCTGAAAGATTCGCGCAACAGTTTCGAGAATGGATTGCCAACTGACGGAACTGCGGGAACAACGGACAACACACCGTGGGGAAGGGTTCCTGTTGTACAATCGATCGTCAACGCTTTCGATAATGATCCGGACAAACGCGCGAAGCAGGATGTTGGTCTCGATGGATTGGGTGATGCGGATGAGACCACGTATTTCGCAAATTACATGAACAGCGTGCTCGCGAATTTCGGATCTGCTTCCGGTGCTTACCAGAATGCGGTGAAAGATCCTTCGGGCGATAATTTCCATTATTACCGCGGAACAGATTACGACAACAATCACACGCCAATTCTTGACCGTTACAAAATGTTCAACGGAATGGATGGCAACTCTCCGACGACGGGTCAGCCGAATGACGATGGTTATTCTGAAACCTATCCTACGCAATCCACGACACTGCCGAACCAGGAAGACATCAACCGCGATAACACGCTCAACGAAACAGAGAGTTATTACGAATACCGCGTGAAGCTCGATCCTACGCACATCAACCAGAATGCGATCGGAACGAATTTCATCACGGACATCTGGCATACAGAGGCTACGACCGCGAACGGTAACCGCTCGATCACCTGGTATCAATTCAGGATCCCGATCCACTCGTACACTACCAAGATCGGCAACATCGAGAATTTCAATTCCATCCGTTTCATCCGCATGTATTTCAAAGGCGTTGACAAACCGGTCATCTGCCGTTTCGCACGACTCGAACTGGTACGCAGTGACTGGCGCACGTATGATTATTCCCTGCTGCATCCGGGCGAATACATTTCGAATCAGCAGACGAATACGCAATTCAATCTTGCCGCGGTGAACATCGAGGAGAATGGAAATAAAACACCAGTGAACTATGTTCTTCCCCCGGGCATCGACCGTGAGCAGAACGTACAGAGTGCGACGCTCGTGCGTTTGAATGAGCAGGCGCTCTCGATGAGCGTGTGCGATCTGGAAGACGGAGATTCACGTGCGGCTTACAAAACGGAAGCGAGTCTTGATGTACGCTCTTATAAAAAGATCCGCATGTTCGTGCATGCAGAAAGCCAGGCGGGAACATCGCAGACACTTCACGATGGAGATCTTGTTGCTTTCATCCGCATCGGTTCAGATCAGACCGACAACTATTATGAATATGCGATCCCGCTGAAAGTAACGCCTGCCGGAAACTATTCACCGAATGATGAAACGGACCGTTACAAAGTGTGGCCGGAAGAGAATACGATGGAACTCGCTTTTGAATTGCTGCAACAGGCGAAACAGGAACGCAACATCGCTGTTGCAAATGGAACTGCTGCCATTACGCAGGAGTATACCATCTACGATCCCGATCATCCCGACCGCACGGTGACGGTGAAAGGAAATCCGAATCTTTCCATGATCAAAGTTTTTGTTCTTGGTATCCGCAATCCGAAAAAGACAAGTGCGACACCGGGCGATGACGGACTGAATAAATGCGCGGAGATCTGGTTCAACGAATTGCGTCTTACCGATTTTGATGAACACGGCGGATGGGCGGCTACAGCGCGCGTGAACGCGAAGATCGCCGATTTTGCACTCGTGAATCTTTCGGGCAACGTCGGAACCCCGGGATTCGGAAGCATTGAAAAGAAAGTAAGTGAACGTGCGCGTGAGAATACGAGCAACTACGATGTGTCGACACAAATGGAGCTCGGTAAATTCTTCAATGATAAATACGGGATCAAAGTTCCGCTCTTCTGGGGATTTGGTGAAACGTTCATCACACCGCAATACAATCCGCTCGATCCGGACATCCTGCTCCGGCCGATCCTGAACAATGATCAGCTCAATGCGAATGTGAAGGATTCCATAAGAGCGGCGGCCGTGGATTACTCACGGCGAAAGAGTTTCAACATGACGAACATCCACAAAGATCGAACGAAGGGCACAAAAGTGACAGCGGGAAATTTCTGGGATATTGAGAATTTCACGTTGAGTTACGCGTACACGGAATTGTATCACCATAACGTGAACCTTGAATACAGCACGCTCAGGAATTATCGCGGAGGATTGACGTATTCCTACAATACCAATGTGAAAGCGGTGAAACCATTCGAGAATGCGAAGTGGGCGAAATCAAAATGGATGACGCTGGTCCGCGAACTGAATTTCTATCCGGCTCCATCCCTCCTCGGATTTTCAACCGACATTGATCGTCAGTATGGCGAAACGAAGAACAGGAACATTTCCGGTTTCAGTGATGTATTCACACCAACGTATTACAACAAGACCTTCAAGTGGACACGCAATTACGATGTGCGCTGGGATTTGAGCAAGAATCTGAAGTTGAGTTTCACCGCGGAGAATGACGCGAACATCCTGGAACCGGACGGCAAGATCGACACCAAATCGGAACGCGATTCCATCTGGCACAACGTGCAGAATTTCGGAACAACGATGACCTACCACCAGGCGTTCGACGCGAGTTACGCGATCCCGATCAACAAGATCCCGATCTTCGACTGGATCACGCCGACCGTGAAATACAACGGCGGATTCATTTACACGAAAGCTCCGTTCTCTGCCGATACGGTTGGAAATACGATAGGAAATAACGCGAAGTGGGATTACTCGGTGCAGATGAACATGAGCACACTGTACAAGAAATCGGCATTGCTGAAAAAGATCGACGCGAAAAAACCGGGCGAACTCAACCAGCGTGTTCCGGATGCGCAGAAGCCGAAACCACCGGTATTCAAATTGCCGATGTCGAAGAGCGATTCACTCAAACTGCAGCAGTGGAAAGATTCCGTGAACAAAGCGAACAAGGATCCTTACGTTGTGCTGGAATACATGGCGCGACTCATGATGAGCGTACGGAATATTTCCGCGACGTATTCCAACAATTCCACCATGTCGTTACCGGGATACGGACGCACAACTTCGCTCATGGGAATGGACAGCAAATTTGACGCGCCGGGTTGGGGATTTGTATTCGGACAGCAAAACGGATTCGGCCCCGACAACCAGGATTATCCCGTGTATGCTTCATCGCAGGGATGGTTGCGGCCGGTCGTTTCACTGCTCACGCCATTCACACAGGGAAAAACAACGAATCTTTCCATGCGTGCAACGCTCGAGCCTTATCCTGATTTCAAGATCGAATTGACAGCCAATCGCGCGCAGACCGATAACACAACCGAATTCTATCATTACAATCCGACGCTTGGCGATTGGGAGATCCTTTCACCGAGAGAAAGCGGAACGTTCAGTATCTCCACGATCTCGTGGCATACAGCGTTCACCGGCCAGGGCAAAGATCATTCTTCAAAAATATTCGAGCAGTTCCTGAACAACCGTGCGATCATTTCGCAGCGACTCGGAAATCAGAATCCGTTCTCAACTGGTCAGGGCACCAATGGATTCTATGATGGATACAGCGATGTGCAGCAGGATGTGATCATTCCCGCCTTCATGGCTGCATACACCGGGCACAACGCAGGTTCGCAGAGTCTGAATCTTTTCCCGTCGATCCCGCTGCCGAACTGGACGATCACCTACGACGGACTCACGAAATATCCGGCGATCAAGAAAGTCTTCAAAACGATCTCGCTCAAACATTCTTATCGTTCCACTTACGCACTCGGCGATTTCCAGACGAACCTCGACTGGATGGATCTGGATGGAGATGGATTCCCGGATAACGTTCGGAATGTAAGCGGAGATTTCCTGAGCCGTTACCAGATGAATTCTGTTTCGATCACCGAACAATTTGCACCGCTGCTGAGTATCGACATGACGTGGAATAACAGTTTGACGACGAAAGCGGAATTCAAAAAAGACCGCACGCTCACCATGAGTCTTGCGAATACACAGCTTACCGAATTGACAGGATATGAGATCACACTTGGTGCGGGCTACCGTGTTCCGAAACTGCCGCTCAAGTTCTTCAAGAAGATCATGAAAGGCAAAACACCGGTGAGTGATCTGAACATCCGTGCCGATGTTTCCTACCGCAACAATCAGACAGTGATCCGTAAAGCGGTCGAGCACCTGGATGTGCTCACAGCCGGACAGGATATCTTCTCCATCAAAACGTCGGTCGATTACCAGCTCACCACGCAGCTGCAGATCCGTTTCTTCTGCGATCGTATCATGACGAATCCGCTGATCTCCTCTTCCTTCAAGACGGCGAACACGAACGCGGGTATCAGTCTGCGGTTCATGCTGCAGTAATTGCCAATTTCTCAATTCCCAATTCCCAATGTTAGATCCGTGGGGTTCTTTTTCCCTGCAGGATGTTTATTTCGTTGCCGGCAGATGTTCCACAATGTTTTTCGGGAATTGGCCATTGGCTAATTGGTAATTTCTCAATTCCCAATTCCCAATGTTAGATCCGTGGGGTTCTTTTTCATGCGGCAGGCTTATTTTATTGCCACCAAACAATTCAATGTTTTTGGGGAATTGGCAATTGGTCATTGGCTAATTGATAATTGCTTTGTTATATTTGCTCTCCTAAAAAAATCACACACATGAATTTTCCTGACAACCTCAAGTACACAAAAGACCACGAGTGGGTACGCGTGGAAGGCAACACCGCCATCATCGGCATCACTGATTATGCACAAGGAGAACTTGGCGATATCGTTTACGTGGAGATCGACACGATGGGAGATGACGTAGCGAAAGAAGGAAAATTCGGAACGATCGAAGCGGTGAAAACTGTTTCTGATCTGTTCATGCCGGTGAGTGGAAAGATCACGGCGAAGAACGAAGCGATCGATGGAAACCCGGAAGTGGTGAACAAAGATCCGTACGGTGAAGGCTGGATCGTGAAAGCGGAAATGAAAGATGCTTCTGAACTGAATGCGCTTCTCGACGCCGCTGCTTACAAAGCACTGATCGGGCACTAACAATGATAAATGCTGAATGATAAATGCCGAATTGAAATTTATCGTTCAATGAAAAAGCGCCCGTATCTTCCAACGATTCTCTGGGCTTTACTGATTCTTATTTTATGCGGAACGCCCGGAAAGGATGTTCCGCATCTTTCTTTCCTGGAAGAGATCGGTTTCGACAAAGTCGTTCACGCTTCCATCTTTTTTATTCTTGTCCTGTTCTTTATCCGCAGCAATAAATTGCAGAAGAACAGTTATGTGAAAGCGAATGCGGTCTTTATCGCCGCCGGACTTTCCATTCCGTACGGGGGAATAACAGAAATTCTCCAGGCCACGATCTTCAGCGGCCGCGACGGGGACGTTTTTGATTTCATCGCGGATGGTTTGGGTTGCGTGATCGCTTCTCTTTCGTACGGCTATATTTCAAAAAAAATCCCGAAGTTGCGTTTGCCAAAATGAATACGAACGACGTCATACGATGGGATTGCAAACATTTCCGCGATATCAGCGCGAAAGAGCTGCATGCTGTTCTTGCTTTGCGCTGCGAAGTTTTCATCATCGAACAGAACTGTCCGTACCTCGATCCCGATCATAAGGATGAACATTCGTACCACGTGATGGGTTGGGCGGGTGATAAACTGGTTGCTGTTTCAAGAATTGTAGAGCCGGGAATTTCGTACGCTGAAGTTTCCATCGGAAGAGTAGCGACATCGCTCCCGGCAAGAAGAACAGGCGCGGGAAAAATTCTCATGAAGAAGACGATGGAATACATTGAGAAACTATACGGAAAAGTTCCGGTTAGAATTTCGGCCCAATCTTATTTACAGAAATTCTACGAAGGTTTCGGATTCAGGCGGACGGAGAAAGCGGAGTATATGGAAGATGATATTCCGCATGTGGAGATGTTGTCTGAATAGAAGGGTCGGGTATTCTATTGTACGAACTACGAAATTCACGAAGTACGTAATACGAAAATTACGAAGCGAAAACCTTTTTCGTATTCGTGCGTTCAGCACATTGGCACTTCGTACTTCGTGAATTTCGTAGTTCGTACAATAGTTGCGAAGCGGACTAAAACCTCAGGAAAAATCCCAACCCGAAATTATTTCCAGGCCCGTCGAGACTGAAAGGCTCGTGGTTTCCGAAATTATCTGTCAATTCTCCGTGCGGATAATTATACGAATCATGGCTGTACCAGAAATGCATTCCGAAATGTCCGTCGGTGGAGAATAACCAGCGGAAGGTGAGGCCCCAGTTGAAAACAGAGCCGTTCGCGGCATAAACGTCACCGAAAGAATTGTTCGCGTCGAATTTGAAATGCGTGTAGCCAAATCCGAGATGCGCATAGAGATCGATCTTCTCGAGTCCCCACGGAATATGGAAGAACACAGACGGAACAAGATCAAATCCTTTATAGCTTCCGTGATTCGTCGAGTCATGAAGGTAATTCTCAAAATTGCAGAGCATTCCGGCGCCGAACCATTTTTTGATCCCATATTCGAATGTCAATGGAATTTCGACAGCGCCACTCGTGTCGCGCGGATTGGAGAGATGCGTATTGAGATCGGTGAACTGGTAATGCTGAATTCCGATACCGATGCCGGCTTCGAATAATAATTTTCCGGGTTGCGTGACCTGCGCGGTCAGTTCGGAGTGGGGAGCGAGTAACGCGGAGAAAAGAAAAAGTAAGATGATTTTTTTCATAGGGAGTGCGATTGAGCATCGCAAGATAAAATAAGTTTGCGTAAACGTGCGGCACCGCTATTGGATAATTACCCGTTTGGATTAACTTTGAAATACCCGCTGGCAAAACGGACAATTAACTTTCAATAGTAAAACCCCATACCCATGAAGAAATTCTATCTTCTCTCCATCGTATTCATGATTTCATCCGCAACGTTCTGTCAAACTACTGTACCCGGAGGATGGGTGTCGGGAACCTGGAACGCGGCGGGTTCTCCTTACATCGTACAGGGAAGCATCCAGGCCATGACCCTGACGATCCAGCCAGGAGTGGATGTGCGTTTTCAGAATGGATCGGGACTCACGGTGTGGACGTGGTTCAAAGCACAGGGCACAGCTGCGCAACCGATCATTTTCGAGAGCGACGACACGACCGGTTTTGCCAACATGTCCATTCCGAATGGCGGTACGAGCGGGATCTACATTTACGGTAACGCGACTGATTCCAACATCATCGATCACTGCATCATCAGGGATTGCAAAGGGTTGATCAATAATAATTACGCGGTTTGCCTTGGCGTGTATAGCGGAAAACTTTTTCTCACCAACAGCGAGATCTATCACAATTATATTTCGGGAACGTCATACATTGTTTCAGTCAACCTTGTCCCGCCCCTCATCACCAATAATATTATTCATGACAATTACGGCAGGGGATGTGGCGGTATCGCGATCTGGCAAACCAGCGGACTCGTCTCAGACAATGAGCTGTACGGGAATTCCGGAAATGAAGGTGGCGCTTTTTTCATCGTGAGTGCTCCCGATACCGTTGGCCCGGTCATTACAAATAATAATATTCACCACAACAGGGCGTACTTCGATGGCGGCGGGATCATGCTGGAGAATGGACCCGTGACGATCTCCAACAACATCATCGCGTACAATCGTTCGGCACGTGCGGGTTCCGGCATTTATGACCTGTATGCATCTGCAAAGATCATTTCGAATATCGTGTGCAACAATACGGACTCAGTCTACAGCAATTGCGGTATCAACGATGGTGGCGGCGGTATCAACATCAATAATGGTAATACACCCATAACATGCGAGGTGATCAATAATATTGTCGCGAATAACGTGAGCTATTTCAGCGGTGGAGGAATTCGTTTATGCCCGAATGGTGCGGGATCGATCATCGTGGAGAACAACACCATCGTGAACAATTTCAGCCATAGTTATTTTACGGGCGGCCTTGAGATCGCTTCGGGCGATCATGTGAGCGTACGCAACAATATCATCTGGGGAAACCGCGGACTCAATACATTCTCCGGTTCAGTTGATTCGGTACAGGTGATCATGGGGGCGAATGATACGGTTTCCTTCGAATACAATTGCGGCGAATATTCTTACCTCGGGGGAATGATCACCAATACCGGAACGCAGGTGAATGGAAATTCCGCTTCGAACATCGCAGTGTACGGTGTTGATCCCGGATTCGTTGCTGTGAGTGGTGGATACGGTGATGCCTTCGATGGTGCTGCTGCCGACTGGCATCTCACTTCGCAGAGTGTTTGTTATGATTCGGGCAATTCATTCTACCTGCAAACACCTCCGCAAACCGACGATGTGTATGGCGCCCCGAGAATTTCAGGATTGCTCATTGATATCGGTGCTGCCGAATACCAGAATGTTGCGGGGATCAGCGAACACATTTCTTCCGATCCCGGTCTTTACCCCGATCCTGTCGTGGATGTCTTGCACGTGAAAGATCTTTCTCCGTTCACCGATGTCTTCATCACCAATTCGCTCGGGCAGATCGTTTCATCCGTGAAGTATGGCAATGGCGTGGATGTTTCTTCGCTTGTACCCGGCGCTTATTTCATTTCATTCCGCAATGACGGCGGGCTGAAAGTGAATGCTCCGTTCCTGAAGAATTAAGGACGGACGATCTCATAGACCACTGTATCGCCATCGCATCCTTTATGGTTGAATGCGAATTTCATTCCGCATTTCTGCATAATGCGTATAGACGGGATATTTTCCACTCTTGCTTCTGCATAAATGATCGCGAGGTGGTGAACGGAAAATCCGCGATCGAGTGAAGCTTTGCAGGATTCTGTTCCGAAACCTTTTCCCCAATGTCTTCTGAAAAAACGATAACCCACATCAGTGGAACCATTCGCGTGTTTTTTCAGCCCGCACCAGCCGACAATTTCGCCTGAATCTTTCAGCGCCGCGATCCATCTTCCGTAACCGTCGAGTGTGTATTGTTTCAAACGTTCGCCAATGAATTTTCGTGTTGCTTCAATTGATTCAAACGCGCCATCGCCTGTGTAACGCACTACTTCCGGATCGCTGTTGAGTTCGAACAGAATTTCCGCATCATCCGCGCGCATGTCGCGGAAACGGAGGCGTTCGGTTTCGAAGAGGTAATTCATGTTCTCACACACTAAGAAAATTTAATCTGCGCCTTCTGCATGATCATTTCGTTGACATGAGCTTATCACATTGAGCGATCTGATCTTTTGGATATTGCTCGTCTGCTTTCATAGCGCTCGCTTCTTGATACAAGACTTTTGCTCCGGCCCAATCTTTTGCTTTGAATTTATTATCCGCTTTTGTGATCAGGTCATTGTAGGTTTTATTGAGTTTTTCGTTCTTGATATTATCATCACACAACCTGACCTGATCTTTGGAATAGGTGTCATCACTCTTGAGTTTGCTTGCTTTTAAATAATATTTCTTCGCTTTATACCACTCGTGTCCTTGATAATACTTGTCAGCCTTCCTGATAATTAATTCGTATTTATCCACTTTGGTGTTAATAGTGCTTTGCCCGAAATCAAAAGTCGAAATCAAAAGGAAAATAGACGTCAGAAAAATCAACTTTCTCATAGTAGCCTTTTTATACGATCATTCCGGCTCCAACCGTCTCATTCGTCGCTTCATCAATGAAGATCAATGAACCGGTTGTCCGGTTGCGGGAATATTTATCGTAGAACAGCGGAAGAGTGGTGCGGATCTTTATTCGTGCGATATCGTTCATGCCGATGTTCTTGTCATCTTCCTTGCGGTGCAGCGTCGAAATATCCATCTTGTACGTGATCTCCTTCACCATGCAGCGTGCATCGCGTGAAGTGTGTTTCACATTGTATTTTCCGTTCAGCTGTAACGGTTTCGGATTGAACCAGCACACCATCACATCCACATCCTGTGAAATGGTTGGTTGGTTGTTCTCGCGCACGATCATGTCGCCGCGGGAAATGTCGATCTCGTCTTCGAGCGTGATCGTTACCGATTGCGGTGGAAAAGCTTCAGCAAGTTCTCCGTCGAATGTATCAATGGATTTGATCTTTGTCTGGAATCCGCTCGGCAGAACGGTGACCGCATCTCCCTTTTTGAAAACGCCGCCGGCAACTCTTCCCGCAAATCCGCGATAGTCGTGGAATTCGTTGCTCATCGGGCGAATGACATACTGCACCGGGAAACGGCAATCGATGTGATTGAGATCGGAAGCGATGTGCACATTCTCCAGTGTGTAAAGCAATGTCGCACCTTCGTACCAGTTCATATTCTTCGAACGGTCTACAACGTTATCGCCATTCAGCGCTGAGATCGGAATGAACGTGATGTCGATCGCGTCGAGTTTGGAAGTGAATGCTTCATAATCTTTTTTGATCTGCAGGAACACATCTTCCTTGTATTCGACGAGATCCATTTTATTCACGCAGACAACGATATGCGGAATTTTCAGCAATGATGCGATGAACGTGTGCCGCATGGTCTGTTCGATCACGCCCTTGCGTGCGTCAATGAGTACGATCGCCACGTTCGCGGTACTCGCGCCCGTGACCATGTTGCGTGTGTATTGGATATGCCCGGGTGTATCCGCGATGATGAATTTTCTTCTCGGTGTCGCGAAGTAACGGTATGCAACATCGATCGTGATCCCCTGTTCCCTTTCGGCGCGTAATCCATCAGTGAGTAATGCGAGATTCACATATTCCTCTCCGCGTTTCTCACTCGACTCTTTCACCGCTTCGTACTGATCTTCGAAGATCGACTTCGAATCGTAAAGCAGTCTTCCGATGAGTGTGGATTTTCCGTCATCAACAGAACCGGCTGTTGTAAAGCGGAGGAGATCCATATCCAAATAATTTTCTGACATATTTTTTCTATTAATACAATGGTTTATCTTTTTAACGGCTTCGAGGCCACAAAGGCACGAAGACACCAAGCGGTCACAAAGGTTTTATATTACAAATCGTTTGATTCCATTTTTGATGAGCGGGACATTGAAGTTGACGAGATAACCAAGTCTTTTTCCCGAAAGTTTCAGCTGGCTAAGCACTTGAGCTTCCCAAACAGGGTTTACTGTTTCAATAGCTTTTACTTCGCAGATAACTTTGTTTTCGATCAGGAGATCCAGTCTCAGACCTTCTTCAAATTCAACTCCGTCATATACGATTGGAATATCAACTTGCCTGGATACGGTTAAACCTCTTTTACGGAGTTCATGAGTCAATGAAACCTCGTAAACTTTTTCAAGCAAACCAGGACCAAAGTGTTTATGAATAGTGAAAGCAGAATCGACAAGTATTTTTCCGATCCGTTCTTCTTCATCAGATATCGGCGAGAATGCTTTCTTTAATGTCTCTTCCATGTTCAAATTCTTTGTGAAGCTTTGAGCCTTGGTGACTTCGTGGCCTCGTTTTAGTTTGGAAAAATTAAAAATACCCCTGTTTTTTTCTATCCTCCATTGCTGCTTCGGATCGTTTATCATCCGCCCTTGTTCCGCGTTCTGTTGTTCTTGATGCGGCAACTTCCTGCACAATTTCTTCCAGTGTAGAAGCTGTTGATTCCACTGCGCCTGTACAGGTGATGTCGCCGATGGTGCGGAAACGGACAATTTTTTCTTCTACCACTTCCGTCGGTTTCTTCAGCATGAAATCGAAATCGGCGAGCCACTGGTTGTCGCGCTTGAAGACTTTCCGCTTGTGCGAGAAATATAATTTCGGGAGCGGAATATTCTCACGGAGAATATACTGCCACACATCCATCTCGGTCCAGTTGGAAATAGGGAACACACGGAAATGTTCGCCCATGTTTTTCTTGCCGTTGAAAATGTTCCACAATTCAGGACGCTGATTCTTCGGATCCCATTGGCCGAATTCATCGCGATGGGAAAAGAATCGTTCTTTCGCCCTTGCTTTTTCTTCATCACGACGTGCTCCGCCAATAGCACAATCCGTTTTCAATTCTTCGATCGCTTCGAGCAGTGTGACCGTTTGCAAAACATTCCTGCTCGCGTTGTATCCTTTTTCTTCGACGGCAGTTCCGCGTTTGATGGAATCTTCCACCGAACGCACGATCACTTTCGCGCCGATCTCATTCGCCCACCAGTCGCGGTACTCGAGTGTCTCGGGAAAATTGTGGCCGGTGTCGATGTGCAGTAACGGAAATGGAATTTTCGCAGGATGAAAAGCTTTTCTTGCGAGATGAGAAACAACGATGGAATCTTTTCCGCCGGAGAATAAAAGAGCAGGACGTTCGAACTGCGCCGCCACTTCACGCAGCACGTAGATCGATTCCGATTCGAGTTCGTCGAGATGTTTGAGTGTGTAATCTTTCATTTCAGATATGCTTGTGTACGAATTCCAATAGTGTATTCAATGATTGTTCCAATGAATTATTTTCCGTGTTGATCTCGAGCGCTGGATCTTCCGGCGCCTCGAATGCCTGGTGAATTCCGGTGAAATCCTTGATCAAACCTGAACGTGCTTTGGCATACAATCCTTTCACATCACGTTTTTCACATACGGCAAGCGAAGCATTCACATATACTTCGAGAAAATCTTTTTCACCGATGATATTCTTTGCAAGGGAACGTATCTCAATGGTTGGTGAAACAAAACTGCAGATGACGATCACACCGGAATCAACCAGCAGCTTCGCGACTTCCGCCACACGACGGATATTCTCTTTGCGGTCTTCTTCTGTAAAACCAAGATTGCTGTTGATGCCGGAACGTACATTATCCCCATCCAGCACATACGCGAGTTTTCCTGCATTCAGCAATGTCCGTTCCAAACCGATCGCGAGCGTAGATTTTCCCGAGCCCGAAAGCCCGGTCATCCAGATCACTTTCGCTTTCTGTTTCAAAAGCGATTCCCGCTCGCTGCGCTGAACGAGTTTGGAAAAAATAGGATGTATATTCTTATCGTTGTTCATTGCTCACTGAGCATTCTTTAGTTGGCGTCAATTCGTTTGAGATCTGTAAAGTTCGTACAAACAAAAAAGTCTTTCCGTAACAGGAAAGACATCTTGAATGTTTTTAGCAATACAAAAACAGCTTTCCGTTGATCAACAGGTACACATACAGCACATGCTGCAAGCGGGAATCCTGTTATGGCTGATGTTTTTCATTGGCTGTTTCGGGGTCAAAGATAAACAAAAACGGAAACATGGCTTCACAATGAAAAATCAGGGTTGTGGCTCACTTTGACGTGGTGTCAGTGTTTTATAACCTGACACAGGCCCTGCGCGGTAGCTCAAAGTGAGCCACAAACCAAAGCAGCCTTTTCCTGCTATTCCGTACATTTGTTTTCCCAATGAAAAACTCATTTGATTTTCAGAACACTCCCGTCATCGATCAGGTTGGTGTGGAAGAACGCGTGGCAAGATTCAATACGAGAAGCATCAAGAAATCCTCGAAGGTGCAGGGACTGAAGATCGCGCTGAACATGATCGATCTGACCACGCTCGAAGGAAAAGATACAGAGGGGAAAGTGCGGCAGATGTGTTACAAAGCCCAGCATCCGCATGATGAATTGCCGGGGATCCCGACAGTCGCTGCTGTTTGCGTTTACCCGACATTCGTGAAACTGGCGAAGAAGGAATTGGGAAATTCAGGAGTGAAAGTTGCTTCCGTTGCAACGGCTTTTCCTTCCGGACAATCTACGCTGAAAGTAAAACTTGACGATACAAAATTTGCGGTGGAGAACGGAGCCGATGAAGTGGACATGGTCATCTCGCGCGGAGAATTCCTCCAGGGCAATTACAATTTTGTTTTCGACGAGATCGCCGCGATCAAAGAAGCATGTGGCCATGCGCGACTGAAAGTCATCCTGGAAACAGGAGAACTTTCCACGCTCGACAATGTGCGCCGTGCGAGCGAGATCGCCATGCGCGCGGGAGCGGATTTCATCAAAACTTCCACTGGGAAAATTCAGCCGGCAGCAACGCAGCCTGTTACACTCGTGATGTTCGAAGCGATCCGCGACTATTATTACGAAACAGGCATTATGATCGGAATGAAACCTGCGGGCGGAATTTCCACGGCGAAGATCGCGTTGCAATATCTCGTGATGGTGAAAGAAACACTCGGTAATGCGTGGATGAACAATCAATGGTTCCGTTTCGGAGCAAGTTCACTCGCCAATGATATTCTCATGCAGCTTTCGAAAGAAGCGACAGGAGTGTACCAGGGCGCGGATTATTTTTCTAAGGACTAAGATGAAGCAAATGGCAGCGATAACTCTATTGATCATTGCTTCCGGTTGCGGCCCTGCAGCCCCGAATGAAACCGCTGACACATTGAAAAGACCAGGAAACGATTCACCGGATAAACACTCAACGGAACAACACTTTCAATTCGCCAGCACTATATCATCGAATATCCGCTGTACATCCCTTTGTGATGATGATAATGGAGTATTGCTGGATGCCGGAAAAGTGAAGCAATATGGCAGAATGCGTCCGTTCAACCAGGACCAGGATATCATTGATGATTCAATACAAGTATCCTTTGAGGTCATCGACGATTGCGACGAACAATTTAATGGTTCTGCTTTTCTGATGAAGGACACGCTGATGCTGCAATTCTCCAGGGCGCCATTTGATTCGCTTGCCGCCGATTGTTATTGTACTTACCGAATGTCTTATCGGTTCGGATTGAATCAGAGAAACTGGAAAAGTATAAAAGTTGTAAGGGGAAAATAACAACCGTATTCAATGAGCACAAAGACAAAAACTGAAAAGCCAAAACTCGATTTCGATTCGGGATGGAATTATTCGGCATCACCTGAAAGCACGGATCACATCCGTCTCGAAAAGCGGTACGATCATTTCATCAACGGCCAATTCGTGAAACCGGCGGGCGGAAAATATTTTCCTTCCATCAATCCTGCGACAGAGAAAGTGAATGCGGAAGTTGCTTACGGCGATGAACGGGACATTGACAAAGCAGTGAAAGCGGCGCGTAACGCCTATGAGAAAGTGTGGAAGAAAATGCCGGGAGCGGAACGCGGAAAATATCTTTACCGTATTGCGCGCATCATGCAGGAACGCGCACGCGAACTCGCCGTGATCGAATCGATGGACGGAGGAAAATCCATTCGCGAATCGAGAGATGTTGATACCCCATTGGCAGCGGCACATTTTTTCTATTACGCAGGCTGGGCCGATAAACTGGAGTACGCGTTTCCCGGAAGAAAAATTTCCCCGGTCGGAGTTGCAGGGCAGATCATTCCCTGGAATTTTCCCTTACTGATGGCCGCGTGGAAAATTGCCCCGGCACTCGCTTGCGGAAATACTGTTGTTCTGAAACCGGCGGAAACAACACCGCTCACCGCAATGAAACTCGCCGAGATCATCCGTGATGCAGGATTACCTCCGGGTGTGGTGAATATCGTGAACGGTGATGGAAAAGCAGGCGCGGCATTGGTGAATCACAAAGACGTAGACAAGATCGCGTTCACCGGTTCGACTGATGTCGGAAAAATTATTCAGAAAGCGATCGCTTCATCGAATAAGAAAGCAACACTCGAACTCGGCGGAAAAGCAGCGAACATCATTTTCGACGACGCGCCGATCGACCAGGCGGTGGAAGGAATTGTCAATGGAATTTTCTTCAACCAGGGACATGTGTGCTGCGCAGGCTCGCGTTTGTTCGTGCAGGAAAGCGTGGCGGAAGTCGTGATCCGGAAACTGAAAGACAGGATGAGTACACTCATCGTTGGTGATCCGCTCGACAAGAACACCGACATCGGCGCGATCAATTCGAAAGAACAACTCGGAAAAATAAATGAGTATCTGAAGATCGGCGTGGAAGAAGGAGCGGAGATCTGGCAGAGCAAATGTTCCATTCCTTCAACAGGATTTTTCTGTCGCCCTACTATTTTTCTCAATGTTTCCCAATCGCACCGCATCGTACAGGAAGAAATTTTCGGGCCGGTGCTCGCGATCCAGACCTTCCGCACCATTGATGAAGTGATCGCGAAACTGAAGGATCGCATGCAGACATTGATCGTCGGCGATCCGCTCGACAAGAACACCGACATCGGCGCCATCAACTCTCCCGAGCAGCTGGCCAAGATCCGCGAGCTGTCGGAGGCCGGCGAAGCCGAGGGCGCGCAGCGCTGGC
>DATJEX010000010.1:0-11924 GCA_035496135.1 Bacteroidia bacterium | reverse complement strand
TGACTCAACTTCCGATCGAAGAAGTAATACCTGGACTGAAAGAGAAACTGATCGGAAGTAATACCGTCATCCTCCAGGCTCCTCCCGGCGCGGGAAAAAGTACTTTTCTTCCGTTGCAATTGCTGAATGAAAGTTGGTTAAAAGGGAAGAAGATCCTGATGCTCGAACCACGGAGACTTGCAGCGCGGACGGTTGCGGCACGACTCGCTTCGTTGCTTGAGGAAGAAGTGGGTGAGACGATAGGTTACAGAATTCGTTTTGAGAAAAAAGTTTCTGACAAGACAAAACTTGAGATTCTGACGGAAGGAATTCTCACGCGAATGCTGCAGGATGATAATTCGCTCGAAAATATCGGACTCATCATCTTCGATGAATTCCACGAGCGGAGTATTCACGCCGATCTTGCGCTGGCGATCTGCCGGGAAATTCAGAGTGTATTGAGAAATGATCTCCGCATTCTTATCATGTCGGCGACGCTCGATGGAGAAAAACTTTCTTCATTGCTGAACAACGCGCCGATCATAACGAGCAAGGGAAGACAACATCCGATCACATTTCATTATACCGGTAATGACGAACAAACGCCGATCCATCTCCAGGTGTCACGCATTATCAGGCGCGCGTTGAGTGAGAACAAAGGAGATATACTTGCTTTTCTTCCCGGGGCAGGAGAGATTTCACGTGTTGCAGAGGATCTCGATAAAGAAAAGGTGAATGGGAATGTTGTTCCACTCTTCGGCGATCTCAGTATTCAGAAACAGCAGGAAGCGATCATGCCGGATAAATACGGCAACCGGAAAATTGTACTGGCGACTTCCATTGCAGAAACTTCACTCACGATTGAAGGAATAACTGTTGTTGTTGATTGTGGTTATTCACGTGTTCCACGATTCGATCCTGCGAGCGGATTGACCAAACTGCAAACGATCCGCGTGACGAAAGATGCGGCGGATCAGCGCGCGGGCCGCGCGGGAAGATTGGGCCCCGGAGTTTGTTATCGTTTGTGGACAGAAGGATACAATCATCATCTCATTCCGCATCGCTCGCCGGAAATTGAAGAAAGTGATCTTGCTTCACTTGTACTGGAAGTGGCGAAATGGAATTCCGGGAATATTTTCGAAATGGCGTGGATCACTCCGCCTCCGCGCGGTGCCGTTGCGCAGGCAAAAGAACTCCTCGGGGAGATCGGTGCGTTTGAAAATGACAGGATCACCGAAAAAGGAAAAGCCATTCTGAAATTTCCTGCTCATCCCCGCATTGCAAATATGATCTTATCGGCGGAAGAAAATGGAAAAGGAGAATTAGCTGCCGACATCGCCGCGTTGCTCGAGGAAAGAGATCCGCTTGAGCGTGGCAAGAGTGTCGATCTTGCGCTGAGAATTGAATTGCTGAATAAGTGGAGAAAAAAGGAAAGAGTGAATGCGGATTCACGTAGACTTGAACAAATCAACAGGAGTGCAGAAAACTGGAAGCGTTTGCTGAAAAACAAAAACAATAAAGCGTTCTCACATTATGATTGCGGTGAACTCATCGCGCATATTTTTCCCGAAAGAGTGGCGAAGAAGATCGGGCCGAACAAATACAGGCTGGCGAATGGAAAAGTCGGAGTGATCCCGGAGAACGATGAACTGACGCACGAAGAATATATCGCTGTGGCAAATCTCGACGCAGGACAGAAAGGTGAAGCGAAAATATTCCTTGCCGCCGCGCTGGATGAAAATGTGTTGCGGGATATTGCCGTTAAAAAAAGGATCTCGGAATGGGACGAGAAAAAGGGAGAACTGAATGTTTCCACCGAATGGAGAGTAGGGGAGATCATTCTCCAGCGTACTCCGGAAAAAAATATCCCTGCTGAGGAAAGAATTCCATTATTGATCGAAGCGATAAAGAAAGACCCGCAGGGAATGCTGCGCTGGAATAATGAGTTTCGCGAAATGCAGAAGCGTGTCATGAGTTTGAGAAAGTGGAATGCTGTCACGTCGGGCGCCTCTGTCACGTCGAGCGCTAGTCGAGACGAATTCCCCGATCTTTCTGACGAACATCTTATTGCCACGATGGAAGAATGGCTTTCTCCTTATCTGGAAAATGTGCGCAGAAAGGAAGATATGTTGAAGATCGATCTGTACGCGATCCATTTTTCATCCATTCTGTATCAATTGCAGAAGATGATCGATGAACTCGCCCCGGAAAAAATAGAAGTGCCGAGCGGATCGTTCATCCGTCTCGAATATTTTTCAGATGGAAAAACTCCTGTGCTCGCTGTGCGTTTGCAGGAATTGTTCGGCATGCTGCAGACGCCGGCGATCAACAATGGGAAAATGAAACTGATGATCCATTTGCTTTCCCCCGCGTACAGGCCCGTGCAGGTCACGCAGGATCTTGAAAGTTTCTGGAAGAATACATACACCGATGTGCGGAAAGATCTGCGCTCGAGATACCCGAAGCATTCCTGGCCGGAGGATCCTTATACTGCGAAAGCGGTGCGTGGAGTAAAACGAAAGTGATTTATTAGTCTCCAATCATAGCCCACCGATTAATCGGTGGGCTATGATTGATCGGAAATTATTGGATCAATGTGAGATCCATTGTGCCGAAAGTTTTCCCTGTGCGATCATCAATCCCGGAAGCGGAACTTTGATGAAGTTGAGAAGACGCGCAGTTCTTCGCAGCCATTCGGAACGGAAATTCAAAGCAGCAAGATTGATGTCAGGCGAAATATAGAATTGACGATAACGCGAAAACGTTTCATAATTTCCTGTAGCATTATTGTAATAAGGAGGATTATTTTTTCCGCCCGTCATTCCATTCGCCCCATAACCAACAGCGATGTTCAGCCACGCAGGAAAATTGGAATCACGATCGAGGAACGAACTGATGTTCGCCGAAAGCCAGTAGATCTGCGCGTTGTAATCTTTCAGGATCTGTTGTCCCGTATTTTCTCCGAGCAGCGACGGCCTGTATTGGGCATAACCGCTCGGATAGAAACTGAATTTCGGAGCGAAGTAATAACGATTCCCGATCAGGTATTGCCCGGTCAAAAGAAAATATCCGCCCGCATTGGCGAGCATATCACCAACAGAAAATCCCCAGCCGGAAGAGTAGCCATCAAAAATTTCAAGACCGGTCTGGTAAACAAAACCAGTCAACGCACCGAGCCAGACCGCTTTCTTTTCTTTCACACCACACCAGATCAGTGATTGAACTCCGTATCTGCCGAGCGTGTACGACGTCACGATGTGGCCGATCTTATCCATTCCCATCCATTCCGCATCATCATTGAAGAAATGAAATTTCTCTTTCGGATAATCCTTGTACCAGACTTGTCCGAGCGCGATGTACGAACCTGTCGCAACGGTCGCTTCAAATCCAAGCGCCATGCAAAGCCTGCTGTAATGCACATCGATCTCATCACTCACCCAGCGTGTTCCTCCCGGTTCGATCATGCTGCGGTGCCAGCGATCGGGTTTCATCGGAACCCAGGTGGTATCCTGCGCGCGGGAAGCGATACTGATGAGCAGAAATGAGAGAATGAAGAGTGACCTCACTATGTAAAGTTAGTCATCCAATCGTCAGTCAGCAATTCGAAGATTTGAAGATGAGAAAATCATTCATCATAGCCCACCGATTAATCGGTGGGCTATGATGAATGATATCGATCAATGAGCGATCACCAATCGTTTCGAAGCCACCGATTCTCCCGCGATGACCTGGATAATGTAGGTTCCGTTTGGCAATTGAGAAGTCTCAACTTCCATCGTTTGCTGTCCCTGCATCAGTGTTCCGTTATTCTGTGACAACAATAATTTTCCGGTCACGTCATAGATCTTCACTTTGACATCCGAAGAAGAATTCAGGTCGATCGAAACAGAAACGTGATCATTAGCCGGAACCGGAAACAAACTGATCGCTGAAAGGAGAAGCGAATGGTCATTCACGCCGCTCGCGCTCGGAGTGTAGTTGATATTTCCGGCAAGCAAACCTGTGTTATTATTCTCATCGGTTTCAGAAATATCGTTGTTCGAATCGGTCCATATGCCAAGACGATACGTTCCTGCTGCAATACCCGGTGTGTTGTTGATGTCGATATCCCAATTGGAAATGGTAATGAGTGAATTCCCCGAAAGGCTTGGAATGTTCGTCGTTCCGATCACCCAGTAATTCGTGGTGTTCGGATCATAGAGATACATTGCCACATCGAACGAAGATGCGGCATTGTTATCATTGTTCACCACGTCGATCGTGATGCCGGTGATGATGCCATTCGCTCCGGGAGGATTGTAGGAATAATTGATCCCCGGTGCTAGGTCCTGTGCGGCAAGTTTAACGAGGCTGAGTCCGAGCGCAGCCAGTACGAGTAAGAGTTTTGTTTTCATTTTGTTTTAGTTTATGATTTTGGTTTGTCCTGAAGTGATCAGCATGATCTACTTCAGGACAAATCTTGAAACTATCACGCCAATAAATTCGGGATGAGTTGCAGGAATGTACAGACAGGCATCGGTCTGTCGTTGCGCACCCGGTTTATGAGAGGGAAAAATGAAATCATCGTGTGAATTCACAGACGAGTGAATAATTAATAATTAATAATGAATAATTGATAATTCGCACGTGCCAGCGCACGATACCTCTGAGAATTCATGCCACGCGTTTCGCCATTATTAAGGATTAATAATGTGCACGTGCCAGCACGCGATCTGCCGGCACTTCGCTCCACGCGCTTCGCCATTATTAAGGATTAATAATGCGCACGTGCCAGCGCACGATCTGCCGGCACTTCGTTCTACGCGCTTCGTCATTATTAATGATTAATAATGTGCACAACCAGCCCGCGATCTACCGGCAACTCGCTCCACGCGCTTCACCATTATTAATTATTCATTATTAATTATTAATTGTGGAAAAGGTATCTTTGGCCGGGAATTCAAACTATGATCCGGAATCAGAATTACAGTAAGCAGGTACTATTATTGATCATCGTCGCCGGACTCGGTTACTTTGTCGACATCTACGATCTCATTCTTTTTCTCTTCGTCAAAAAATCCAGCTTGACCGCTCTTCACCTCGATCCGGATGTGGATGGAACTTCACTCCTGAATTTCCAGATGGTGGGAATGCTGCTCGGCGGAATTGTGTGGGGAATTCTCGGTGATAAAAGAGGAAGACTTTCAACATTATTTCTCACGATACTTATTTATTCACTGGCGAACATCGCGAATGGATTCGTGCACACGCTCGGACAGTATCAATGGCTGCGATTCATCGCAGGATTCGGACTGGCAGGCGAACTCGGCGTTGGAATTACGCTGGTGTCGGAGTTGATGTCGAAAGAGACGCGCGGTTACGGAACTTCCATCGTTGCCGGGATCGGTATCGCCGGAGCGGCGCTCGGTTACATCATCTCGCAGAATTTCGGTTGGAGAGAAGCGTACTGGGCCGGAGGCATCCTCGGTATACTGCTGCTCATCATGCGGGCTTCGGTGAATGAGTCGGCGATGTTCCATAAATCGAAAAAGGACAATGTGCAGCGCGGAAATTTCTTCTCGATCTTCACCAATGGAAAACGCGCGCTGAAATATCTCTACTGCATTCTCATCGGCATGCCGGTGTGGTTCGTGATCGGAATTGTGATAAAGGATTCTGAGAAGTATGCGCAGAATATTTTTCACATCGTCGGAGCGATGGAAGTGAAGGACATCAGCGCAAAATCTGTGCTGTACCATTACATCGGCGCATCCATCGGAAGTTTTCTCACTGGATTTTTGGGTCAATGGCTCAAGTCGCGGAAAAAAGCGTTGCTCATTTCACTTGTGCTGCTGACTATTTCTCTCGCTGCGTTTTTCTCGGCAAGCGGAATTTCCCTCACACTTTATTACTTCATCATTTTCATTCTCGGCATCGCGCAGGGATACTGGGCAGTGTTCATCACCATTTCTTCGGAACAGTTCGGTACGAATCTGCGTGCGACCGTTGCGACAACAGCGCCGAATTTCGTGCGGGGCGGACTTGTACTGATGAGTATGGGATATGAATATTTCGGAATGGCGAAAGACGGAAGTATGATGGGCTCGTATGTGATCGGCGGAATTGTGCTTGTGCTTGCGTTCTTCTCGGCGTTCATGCTCAAAGAAACGTACGGAAAAGAACTCGACTATCTCGAGACGGCGGAATGATCGGGTTGCGCTGATAAATGGATGATCGCCCATCCGACAAACACGAATTTTTCATAGCCAGATAGCTGATCGATCAAAGCGGTATTTGGTATCGCAAAAATGCTGACGGTATATTCTCCGCCAACCTGGAACAACGCACTTGTGTCGCCGGGACGAATGACGATGTACGAACCGTTGAATTGTTCATCAGCAAATTCATTTTCAAGTTTTACGAGTATCCATCCCGGCTGATTGAACAGGAGGATCGATCGCTCGATCGTGCCGGTGTTCGGAAGAAAAGTAATTGGTGTTGTTGCAGCCGGAAGGTCGGTGATCACTGCGTATGATCCGTCGATCGGAACGTAGGAAGACCGGCTTGTGGAAATGAATTTCGTGAGCGGATGCCATTCACCTTTTTTGATGTGGAACGCGGAAAGACGGATGGAAATAAAGACGAGGAGATATGTTCCGCCTTTGACCGAAGTGTACAACGCATAATTGGCGGCAGTGGGTCCGTACAGCAATCCTTCCGACACGAATTCGAAAATGAGAACGCCGGTGAGTGTGAAAAGTAAAAACGCTTTCAATGATTCCTGCGTTGGTTTCAGTTTCTCGCGGTCGAGATCAGAATTGCTCAGCGCATTGTTGAGCATCACATTCCAGAAATGAATGGAAGCGAAGAGCAGGATCATCGTCAGGAAAGCATAGCCCGCTGTCGATCTGCTCACGAGCCAGAAATCGTAGAAGCCGTGTGTGAAAGCAGCGAGCAGGTAAAAAAGCAGGAAGATCACAACCGGATTTTTTTTCCAGCGGTAACGATTGAGCAGTAGGCCGTACGCGATGATGGAAGAATTGAACATGTGATAAACCGAAGCGGAGAGTGCGCGTCCGTGAATGATGTGCTCGTTTCCCGTATGAAAATATTCCATGTTCTCGGCGAACGCAAAACCAATGGCGGAAAGTGAAGC
This sequence comes from Bacteroidia bacterium, assembly GCA_035496135.1. Classification (GTDB taxonomy): domain Bacteria; phylum Bacteroidota; class Bacteroidia; order Palsa-965; family Palsa-965. The sequence goes on along the minus strand of DATJEX010000010.1, from coordinate 4,810 downwards.
GAACTTGATGTAGTCGTACGGTTCCCTGATCGCTTTGGTGAACCACAACAGCAACAGAACAGGAATGAACTTCACCAATTCTTCAATGGCGCCGATCGCGAAGACACAATAAAGCGAATCGTTGATGAAATGTCCGTTGAGGTTGAAGTGAAGTGTGGTGTGCATGAAATCATAGAGCGATAATCCCAACAGTGCAGCGAGAATTCCCATTCCGGTGACGAGTGTGATGCGCGTCCATTTTTCATTCCCGGAAAAATCAAGCCGGCGGAGATACATGATCCATCCGGCCATGATGAGGAAAGCGGCGATCGCTCCCCACCAGGTGATCTTCGAGAAAAAACCGGTGAAAAGCGTCGCGATGTAAAGTAGAGGCTGATGCGCGGCGTAGAATCCGGATCGCATCGCTCTCGGTGTGATGTATTGTTTTGCTGCGGGAGTTTTGATGAGCGAATCAAATGAATTGAATTTCTTTTCCTTCACCAATGCATACGCAAGGTTCTCGTACGCGCCTGTAAGATAACCGCCGAGTTCGATCTCTTTTCTGAAAAGTTTTTCTGCTTTGGCCGCCGAGTCAAGTTGAAACAACGCGTTGCCATACGTGTTGTTCAGGTATTTCATGTTCGTGTTCTGCACATGGCTGAATTCGGCGACCGCTTCCCGGTAATTTCCCTGTTCCGCCCGGATCAATCCGCTGCAGTAATAACCGATATCGGCCTTTGCATGCTCCACACTTCCTTTCAGTTCGTTGAAGAAAGAGATCATCGATGCATCATTCCGGTACACATTCCCGAAAGTATTCTGCGAAACGATCGCTGGTAAAGTGTAATGATTGAGGACATAGTTGCGCTGCAGATCGAGGTCGGTTGAATGATCCCGGATCAGCGACAGGTAAAGTTCTTCAGCTTTTGCAGGCCTTCCGGTCTGACTATAGAAATAAGCCTCGTTTGCCTTCGTGTTGAACGGCTTATCGTGCGTCAGGACATTGATCAGTAATGCCGAAATGGCGAGCGCGATGCAGCAATAGAGGAAGGGACGTTTCGTGGAAGCTGCAAAAATGCGGTCCATAGGGCTACTTTATGATATTAATCCTTCCGCAAGTTAAAACAATAACCCATTTTTGCAGAATGAAAACAGTAGTATTGGGAGCATCAGACAATCCGGAGCGCACAAGCTTTACCGCGGTGAAAAGACTTCTCGCGCACGGAGACGAAGTGATTGCGGTTGGCATTCGCGAAGCGGAAATTCACGGCGTTAAAATCCAGACCGGCAAACCGGAAATAAAGGATGTAGACACACTCACGCTGTATATCGGGCCACGGAATCAACCGGAATGGTATGATTACATTCTGAAGATGAAACCGAAACGGATCATTTTCAATCCCGGAACCGAGAACCCGGAGTTCGAAGAGATGTGCAGAAAGAATGGAATTGAGGTAGTGGTGGCGTGTACACTCGTCATGTTATCCGTTGGTAATTTCTAGGGGAACGAAATGCAAAATCCGTCCGCCATGGCAGACGGTGCGTAAGCAACGAAGTGCAAAAGTGCGAATTGTGCGAGGATCATGATTCGCAATTTCCGCACTTTTGCACTTCGCTATTTTCGCACCGGCCTTGGCCGGATGTTCGCAATTCGTTCCCTTCATTCGAATCTTCCAGCCTTCGGATTTTTGAAATAGCCCTCAGCTTAATTTATTTCAGCCAGCTTTAGTACAAAGTGGTGTGAGGTAATATCAAATCTTTTCCTGAGATAGAACCGGTGCGCCGCAAATCTTTGCACGCCCGAGTCCAGGTGCACGCTCGCGCAATTCTCTTTTCTCGCGAGATCGATGATGAAGTCCAGGACTTTTTCTCCGTAACCTTTGCTTCGTTCATCCGGCAACGTACTCAGGTCATCGATGTAAACGCTGTAACCGCGATGAAGCATTTCTTCAAAACGGAATCCGCCAACCGCCGGAACAGTTCCGTCTTCCAGTTCCAGCATCGCAATTTTAAACCCCGTTCCCATCATGCGCCGTATGCGCGCGAGGAATTCTTCTTTCTTCAGGAATGGACGCAACTCAACAAAAGCTGGGAAACATTTTTCAATGTCGGAGTCGGTGGAGGCGAGTTTGATCTTCATTCATCCAAATTAGGAATAAAAAAATCGCGGACCGATCTCTCAGCCCGCGACGCTCTCTGTAAATCTGTTTACATCCGTAATCCGTATTCTCCGTAGAAAATCCGTAATCCCCCACTAGTGAGTAACCACGATCTTCTGCGTAACACCTTTCTCTCCATTGACAGAAAGTGTTGCATAATAAATTCCTTCCGGAAGATCCGCCACATTTACCTGTAATTTATTCTCACCAACAATTCCCGAAGCTGTTTCCGGTAATTCCATTTCCTGCCCGAGGTTGTTGTAAAGATGAAGTGTGACTTCATTTTTAGCTTGCAACGTGTAATTGAAAGTCACGACATCATTCGCAGGATTCGGCAGAGCCGAGAAAGAAGAAAGCGTGGTTTGTTCCGGAATGCCAACGGCGTTGGTCATATAAAATCCACCCTGCTGTGTGCCCGCGCTCGAGATCGTGAGCGTATACACGGCCGCGATCGGAAAATGATTTCCGTTCAGGAACCACATGTATTCGTCGTTGTTGTAATTGATCACAAACGGTTGACTCGAAATATTGGTGGAATCCTGGTAGATCTGCACAAAGTGCACGCGCATCACATTGTTGAATGTTCCGACCGGAGTGGTGAGCGTTCCGTATGCGTCATCGGTAACGGTTGTATTCCCGGTGCGGTAATACGTGTACGTCGACTGCACGAATGTCGCTGCCCACGGATCGGTGTACGTGTCGTTGTAATTGCCGGGAAAATGCATCATGTCTTCCACGTTGGAATAAACGATCTGTGTTCCGCTGCCGTTCACGACACCGATATTCTGCCACGATGATGTACTCGTTTTATAATACGTGTAGTTGCCGGATGAACTCAACGCAACAGTTGCGGTGGGATACGTTGCCGCGTACGGAGTAGTTCCCGGCGCGACCGCAGATTGAGCCACCGTTCCGTTGTTCGTGAGCGCAAGGTTCCAGGTTTGATTCGCGCCCGACGATCCCGGCGAAACATATGCACTCGTGACCGTGTTGTACACATCACCAACAGCAGGATTGATGCTGCTTGCTGTAAGTGTTGGCTGCGCGGCGAGTCCTGCTGCGATGAGTGTTGCTGATAAAATAGTCGTGTAGAGTTTTTTCATGAGGAAAGAGTTTTGATTGACACGGAAGTTACGAATAGAGGAGGGAAGTAAATGTTAAAGGATATTTTTCTTTACCACCTTTCAACAAGTTCTGGATAGAATTAACCCCGAACTTCAGTTCGGGGTTGCGGGCACAACACACAATTACAGCGGGCGTGGCGTCCTTGATCGATTTTCAATTATGGTCGCCACGCCCGCTGAGAAAAAAATAGCAGCTCGTAACCCGGCACTGAAGTTCCGGGTTATCACGCAGGACGTGATCAATCCTGGGGCAGAAGAATCTCCCACGGATCGAGTGTGACCGTAAACGAATAATGATTAAAGAATTGCTGGCCGTCGATGTCCACCCAAAGTGATTTTCCTTTTAAGAGCGGATCAATGGCAAAAGCGCGGATTCCCAGGAGATCATCATCACCAAGTATGTGTGAGATTGTTTTCTGATCATTCACCTTCAACGCATGCGCCAGTTCGTAGTAGTGATCATGCACTGTTCGTGACATGGCTGACTTTGAAGAATCCGTATCCATTTCGATCAGCACCAGCGACAGATCACCAGTTGCATTCAGGTCCGGAGGGACAGCAGTGAATTTATATTCCTGCCACACCGAATCCAGCGTGAACATATCGCAACCAAGGAGTTCAACCCTGGATGAGGAATCAGCACTTGTGTTCAGCAAAGCGCAGAAGATCTCGTCGTTGTGCGTGGAGATGGTTCCGTCTTCGGTGAGGTTGTTTGCTTTTATAGTAACAGTGATGGCTGTTCGTTGATCAGGATCAGTTGTTTGCTGCGCATGCTTGTGGAAGATGCAGGAGGGGAGGAGGAGAAATAAGATGTATAGCCAGCGCTTCATTTTCTTAAGGGTTCGCATCGTCTCAAATATACCGTATCAGGAAAGAACTGCCCCATTTCCAGTTCCATCTCCGTATCACTGAGTGAATAGATTTTAGTATCCGAACCTGCTATACAATAACGCGAGAAGCTAAGACCATCAATATTGGTTTCCCATCCATAATAAACAGCAGAATCCATGTTGCTGTGTAAGTAGAAAGCAGCTTTGCCATTATTTCCAAGTTCAAGTGTGAAATCACTTATCTCATTTGGATAATTGACAAGATGTATATCAGGAGAAGTAGATTTGAAGAATTTCCACCATCCTGCAACGCGTCTACCAAGTGAGGCTTCTGATATTTTTTCGTTGAGCTTTACTTGTACTTCTGAATCTGTTTCGATCCAGTATAATTTTTCGAGGATATAAGATTTGCCTCCTGTGAAGTTCAATTTTATTTTTTCAGAATCGAGAGCGGTAATGGTGTAGGAAAGATTATCATGATCGAATATGGAGTCATTCCTCACTTTCAGGCAACTATCCAGAATCATAGGACACGTATCGCTTTTGATTCGCCAGAAATTTGAACCGATGAAATAAATTCGATCCTTTTTGTCCAGGATATTCTCTCCTACAATGGAATCTACACTCCATATTCCGTTTTTCTCAATCGATAATGACTGTTTGCTATTATTGCCACATGCCATTATGGTAACGATCAGTATGAGGAAAGAGTTGAGGC
>DATJEX010000009.1:0-7491 GCA_035496135.1 Bacteroidia bacterium | reverse complement strand
GATGTCACATCGGGTAACGCACATGCTTCACAAACCAAACTGAATAATGCGAAGGACATGGCGCTGTTCGGATTTCAGCTTGATCTTGGTGTAGGAGCGGAATGGAATATGGCTGGCTCAACATCCATGGTATTCGGCCTTAATTACTTTTCAGGATTCTCCAATTTCCTGAAAACAGATTCAGAATACCTTTTCCGTACAGCTTACAACAACAATGATCCGCTCAAACAAACGGCACATGCGAACGCATTCGCACTCACGGTTGGATTCCTCTTCTGAAAAATAAATTCTTTAAGCAAAAGGTCGCTCTCACCAGCGGCCTTTTCTTTTTAGCATGAAAAAGTATTTCTACAGTCTTCTCTTCGTCTTCCTGTATTCCGCAATGCACAGCCAGGTGCTGAACATCGAGTCGATGCGTTTTTACAACGACAGCGATGGATGGATCGGCCGGGCTTCACTCAGTTTTTCGGCGAGAAAGAATGTGAATTCACTTTACGCGCTCGACAATAATGTGCATGTGCAGTACAAAAAAGGAAGAAGCCGTTTCATTTTCCTCAACGATCTCGACCTGACACAGCAGAACAACAATGACCTTGAGAATAACGGATTCGAGCACGTGCGTTACAATTATCAATTGGGCGACAGTTCACGCTGGTGGGCGGAAGCTTTTGTGCAGTCGCAATACAACAAGACGATGAAAATAAATTTCCGTGGCGTGACGGGCGCCGGTCCGCGCTTCCGTGTGTACGCGAGCAGGAAAGCGCATGTATACATCGCGTCGCTGTACATCTTCGAGCATGAGGAAGATATCGGCGGAACGATCTACAACGATCACCGTCTGAGTTCTTACGTTACTTTCTCGCTTAATTTTTCCGATCGCGCCGAGATCAACAATACGATCTATTATCAGCCTGCTTTCAGAAATTTCACCACCGATTACCGCATTTCCGAGAGTTTCACGGCGATCGTGGATATCACGAAACATTTCGGTTTGATGAACAACATCGAATTCGCTTACGACACGAAACAACCGCCCGGGATACCGAATGCGTACTGGAATTTTGAATCGGGACTGAACATTGCGTTCTGAGTTTCGCCTTAACTTTGTCACATGAAGATCGCGCTCGCGCAGCTGAATTATCACATCGGGAATTTTGAATCGAATACGAGGAAGATCGTCGATGCGATAATGCGTGCAAAGAAAGAAGGCGCTGATCTCGTTGTGTTTTCCGAATTGTGCGTGTGCGGTTATCCGCCGAAGGATTTTCTCGAATTCGAAGATTTCATTTCGCGTTGTGAACATGCCGTGGAAGAGATCGCGAATTACTGCGACGGAATTGCAGCGATTGTTGGCAGCCCGGTGAAGAATCCGAAAGTGGAAGGGAAAAATCTTTTCAACGCGGCGATCGTTCTCGAGAATAAAAAAATAAAATCGGTTCATCACAAAGGATTGCTCCCGACGTATGATGTGTTTGATGAATACCGCTACTTCGAACCGGCGAAAGAATTTCATTGCGCGGAAATTGGCGGAAAGAAGATCGCGTTGACCGTGTGCGAAGACCTGTGGGATGTGGAAGACGATCTCATGTATACACAATGGCCGATGGAAGAACTCATCAAACAAAAGCCCGACCTGATGATCAACATCGCCGCTTCTCCGTTCAGTTACGATCACGCGGAGATGAGAAGAAAAGTATTGAAGCGAAATGTCGAGAAATACAAACTGCCTCTTTTCTATTTACAGCATGTAGGAGCGCAGACGGAATTGATCTTTGACGGAGGATCGATGGTATTCAATCAAAATGGAGACATCGTTCGCGAACTCAATTATTTTCATGAAGATTTCGCGGTCGTTGACTCCGATCAGATTCAGGATTCAAGATTCCGGATTCCGGAACGTTCAAAAGAAAGTCTGATCCACGACGCGCTCGTGCTCGGCATCAAAGATTATTTCTCCAAAATGGGATTCACGAAAGCGATACTCGGTTTGTCGGGAGGAATTGATTCCGCGCTCGTTCTCGTGCTGGCGATACGCGCGCTCGGAAAAGAGAATGTGTTGCCCGTGCTGATGCCTTCTGAATTTTCTTCGCAGCATTCCATTGATGATTCCATAACACTCTGCAAAAATCTTGATTGCAGTTATGAAACGATTCCGATCAAAGGCGGATATGATGAAGTGCTGAAAATGCTCTCTCCTGTTTTCAAAAACAGTCCGTTCAACGTGGCGGAAGAGAACATCCAGGCGCGCCTGCGTGCGATCACGCTCATGGGCATCGCGAACAAATTCGGATACATTTTGCTGAACACCACCAACAAGAGCGAAGCAGCAGTCGGTTATGGAACGTTGTACGGCGACATGTGCGGAGGAATTTCGGTGATCGGCGATGTGTACAAAACGCAGGTGTATGAGTTGTGCCGTTACATCAATACTGAAAAAGAGATCATTCCCGAAAATATTCTCACCAAAGCTCCGTCTGCTGAATTACGTCCGGGACAGAAAGACACCGATTCTCTTCCCGATTATTCTATTCTCGATAAAATTCTGTTTGAATACATCGAGAAAAGACAAGGGCCGAAAGAACTCGTGAAGATGGGATTTGAAAAAACGCTCGTGAACCGCGTGCTCAAAATGGTGAACTCGAACGAATGGAAACGCGCGCAGATGGCACCTGTGCTGAGAGTTTCGCAGAAAGCGTTCGGCAGCGGAAGAAGAATGCCGATCGTGGGGAAATATCTCGGGTAATTAATAATGAATAATTAATAATTCGCGCAGGACAATCGCGCAATTATCAAATTGAATTCTTTCGTTTTTTCTATCTGATCTTTTTCAGCCAGACCTTACATATTGGCACACCATGATTGAAATCAAGAGAATCACATTTTTTCACAATGAAATTAAGTGAATCTTCAATTCCTCCATATAATCTCGAGATATTCATTCGCCCTTGAGTCAAGCCATAGGGATTTTTATAATCATCCTCTAATGACCAAGTCTTCATAAAGTTTTTTATGTTGTAATCACAAGTATCTCTCAGTAACAAAACAATATTTGGGGTACATGTATCCAGAACATGATCGAATTCGTTTCCGGAATTATCAAGATCGAGAAAGTGATACTTCTCTCCCCATGCCTTCTCCAGAATAAATGACGACTGGTCACCATTTAAGTAATTTACGCTGTCAATAAAGTATTCGCAAATAAAGACGCCCTTTCTTTTTGACTCTTCAATACTACCACACACTTGAGTAGGATATTTAAAATCCAACTGGCAGGAAGAAAAAAGGGCAATTAAATATAGAAGGGAAATCTTCTTCAAGACTTCTAACGTTTAGTTTGTTAGACTTACTTTCAATTACTTTGTTACTACAAATTAATTTGTCAGACTGAGCCTGCCGAAGGCTGCTATAGAAAAAGGTCCTTCATCAATTCTCCTCCCGGAGTCACCGCATATTTTGAAAGATCCGTAATGCCGTTCTTCGCCAGGACTTCTTCATCAAGGAAAAAGTTTCCTGTCTCGCGCGACTGGAAAATAAAATAAGCCGTGTCGGCGAGAATTTCCGGTTTGCGCGATTTTTTCATGAGTTCATCTCCGCCGAGAATGTTTTTTACCGCTGCTGTCGCGATCGTCGTGTGCGGCCAGAGCGAATTCACGCAGATATTATCTTTCTTCAGTTCTTCCGCCATTCCCATCGTGAGCATGCTCATTCCGAATTTGGAAATGGTGTACGGTGCGAAATGCGAGAACCATTCCTTTTTGATCGAGATCGGTGGTGACAAAGTGAGAATATGCGCGCACGAAGATTTCTTCAAATACGGAATGCAATGCCGCGACACGAGATACGTTCCGCGCGTGTTGATGTCCATCATCAGATCGTATTGTTTCGCAGGCAGAATGGAAACGGGGGAAAGATTGATCGCGCTTGCGTTGTTCACAAGGATATCGATTCCTCCGAATTTTTCAACCGCGGCATTCACGGCAGCCACCACTTCCTCTTCATTACGGATATCACATTTCACGGGCAGGCACTTCCCTCCTGCTTTTTCAATTTCTTCCGCTGCAGAAAAAATTGTTCCCTCGAGTTTCGGTTGCACTTCTGTTGTCTTCGCCGCGATCACGATGTTGGCTCCGTCGGCGGCGAGTTTCAGCGCGATCGCTTTTCCGATGCCGCGACTGCCTCCTGTGATGAAAATAGTTTTGTCTTTGAAATTCATGGTATAAATGTAGGTTATACAGCTCAAGGTTTCCCGCAGATTTCGCGGATTACGCAGATATTTCCTGCAAAATTTTATTCTCGTAAATTCGCTGACTATTTACAACGGCGATACTCTTCGCTCCTAACTTATCACTCTTGACTCAATGACAAAACCAATCATCTCCGGAATACAACAGATCGGGATCGGAATTCCCGATGTGCACGCAGCGTTCAAATGGTACCGTCAGCATTTCGGGATGGATGTTCCTGTTTTTGAAGAAGCGGCCGAAGCGAATCTCATGCTGCGCTACACGGGCGGAATGCCGCACAAACGTCACGCGATCCTTGCGGTGAACATGAAAGGCGGCGGCGGATTCGAGATCTGGCAATATACTTCGCGCACGCCTGTTCCTGTTCCGTTCGAAATTCAGCTCGGCGATATCGGGCATTTTGTGACGCGCATGAAATCGGATGATGTGAAAGCGTCTTATCAATTCATGAAATACCGTTTGATGGCCGATGCAGCGGATGGAAAACCATTGGGAAAATTGCTCGGCGGTCTGAATACTTCTCCCGACGGACAACATAATTTTTTTGTCCAGGATCCGTGGGGAAATATTTTTGAGATCGTTCCGGGAACGGATTGGTTCGGAAAAGGAAGACAACACACGGGCGGGCCTGCAGGCGCGCTGCTCGGCGTGACGGATATTGAAAAATCGAAAAAATTCTACAGCGAGATTCTCGGATACGATACAGTTGTTTACGACAAGAGCGGAAAATTCGATGATCTCAAAAATCTTCCCGGTGGCGATGTAGAATGCAGAAGAGTTTTGTTGAAACATTCCAAACCACGTGCGGGCGCATTCTCCCGCTTGCTCGGTTCCTCACAAATTGAATTGGTACAGGTCGCGGGAAAGACAAGAAAGATTTTCGAAGGGAGATGGTGGGGCGACCGCGGCTACATTCATTTGTGTTTCGACATCGTCGGCATGAAAGAGATGCAGCAACTCTGCGAATCAAAAGGTCATCCGTTCACTGTTGATTCTGCAAACAGTTTCGACATGGGCGAAGCGGCCGGACATTTTTCCTACATCGAAGATCCGGACGGAACACTCATCGAATTCGTGGAAACACACAAAGTTCCCGTTCTGAAAAAATTCGGCTGGTATCTCAATCTGAAAAACCGTCCGGCGGAAAAGCCGCTCGCGGACTGGATGGTGAAATCAATGGGATTGAACCGGGTGAAGGATTAATTACCAATTGTTCAATAACCAATGACCAATTGAACATTGGTTATTGTCGAATTGACAATTGAATCACCCATTTCACAAATCCATCCGGATCGATGATGGACCAGGAATGCGGATGACGTGTTCCATCGGGGCGAAAACCTTTTCCCAACGCATTCACATATTCCGCCTGCTTATTTCCCTTACGGATCAATTCACTGATCATCGCCGTCTGATCCGGGGCATTCATATCGTAATAATCTCCCCCGCGCTGCGGCATCTGCCAATCGATATCCGGATCAGAATAAATTCTGAGCGGTGTGTGCAGGAGAAATTTTGCATTGCCTCCATCACTTTCCGATCGCGACCAGATGGAATTGGAAACATAGTTCGCGGAAAACTGTTGTGGTGCACCACCGAAACAGCGATGCATTTCGCCCAGGTAATAATCCGCTTCATTCATTCCGGCTTTTGAAAATTTACGGGCGGTATCGCGCACGAACTGATCGTGAAGATCGGCGAGATCAACCGGTGGATCTGCTCCGAAAACCGCACGAGGAATGATCACTGTTTCATTTTTTCCGTCATTCGCCGTTTCCGTGTAGCGCAATGCCAGCATTGCACCGAGCGAGAATCCCCCGACGAAGAATTTATCTTTCGGCGCCTGGTAGCGTTTCACCACATCCGCAAAAACAGAATCCAGTAAAAGATGGGAAGGCTGATCGAAATAAATATGATGATTGATCGAAGGCCAGATCACAAGCAATCCACTGTCGCAACATAATTGAGCAAGTTTTTTTGTGGCGACGATCGCTTCATCCGCTCTTTCGCCTGTGGAAGGAATAAGCACCACTGTTCCTTTTAATTTTTTCGCAGGCTGAAGTGAATAATAGAACAATTGCTGCGAAGCTCCATCATTTACATACAGGTCTGCAGTGTCTTTTACTGTAAGTAAATTCTTTTTGAGAAGAGGAAAATAAGCGTCATCAATTCCAACGAACGCCCCATCCATGAAATTTCCTTCCTGCACATTTCCCGCGTAATCACTTGACTTCCCTTTTCCCTCCGGTTTGCCTTTCAGCATCGCTCCTTCATATTTCGCGACCTCTTTTCCATGAACGTACCAGGTGAGCGTTCCGTTGCCGGTCGCCATTTTATTCTTCGAAGATCCGCTCCAGGAAATACTGTCGTCGGGTGAATAATATTCATCCCATACTTTAAAACCCGTTTTAGGATCTGAAATGAATTTGCTTACCACTTGCTGCGCGGAAATTTCTACGGAAATAAAAGTCAGAACAGAAAATAATATCCGGTTGCGTGAGTTCATCAACCAATATTACAAGTAACATTCCGGAAAAACTGAAAGTGGCTGTTAAAATAAAATAAGAGAACGATTTTTTTTCAGGAGCGGACCACCTGTGCATCAAAATACCTGGGTTCCCGCTGCAACCATGAAGTGAGCGAAGCTCTACTTCATGGTGCATCGGGGCTGGTTATGTAGCTTCAGTGCAGCAAAATCACTTCATCACTTTCCGTCTTGTCGCCTCAATTTTTTTCCGAAAAAATTCCGGAGTAAACGCGCATCAGTTGATACTGCATTTTTTCCTGAGCACAGGTATTTTGTAACCGAAACCGAATTCAAAAAAATCGGCGTGTGACCATCGCGTCCGAAGGGTAACACTGGCAACAAAACGATCATTGATCTGGTAACGGAGCCCGATGCGATGGAAGAAATGGTACGGCACGCGCGTGTACACATAATAGCCCATCTCCACCGGCATGGATAAACGTCCGACCACCAGTTCATAACCGGCTTTGACGCCCACCTGTATGTTCTGAGCCGGTTTTGTAAATCCGATGATCGTATCGGAAAGGTAACGCTGGTACAGCGAAGCGTCGTACAATACTTCCACGCCCGCATTCCATTCCGTCTTTTTTCCATTGTACGTTTCATAATTGACGGAAACCACTCCGGCTGGATATTTTTTCGCACTACCACGTTCGAGACTGCTGCATCCGGCCGAAGCATAGGTCACGATATGAAAATTTCGTGCGCAGCAGATCAGGG
>DATJEX010000008.1:0-3325 GCA_035496135.1 Bacteroidia bacterium | reverse complement strand
TTTTCGTTCATCTCCTGTCATTCATGCATTATCTCCCGAATATACTTTTTGCCATCCTCTTGATCGGGGGAATCGTGCTTTTTGTTTCCAATATCCGCAAGATCCGCCGCAACATTCTCCTCGGAAAAGATGTTGACCTGAGCGATCGTAAAGGTGAACGCTGGAAGACGATGGCACGCGTTGCGCTGGGACAATCCAAAATGGTTTCAAGACCATTGCCGGCGATACTTCACATTTTCGTTTATGTCGGATTCGTCATCATCAATATCGAAGTGCTCGAGATCATCATCGATGGAATTGCGGATACACATCGCGTCCTTTCTTTTCTCGGGCCACTCTACACTTTTCTCATCGCGACATTCGAAATACTCGGCGTCCTGGTTTTCTTCGGATGTTTCATTTTCTTCTGCCGAAGGAATATCGCGAAAGTGAAACGACTCGTGAGTAAGGATCTCAACGGCTGGCCGAAGTCGGACGCGAATTATATTCTCCTGATGGAAATGGCGTTGATGACCGCGTTTCTTACGATGAATGGCGCAGACCTCGCATTGCAGGCAAAAGCAGTCGGTCACTATGACATCGGTCTTTCTTCTTCCGCATTTCCGGCAAGCAGATACATCACCGAACTGATCGGAAATTATTCAACAGAACATCTGGTGATGATCGAACGCGGGTGCTGGTGGTTTCACATCGTGGGAATTCTGTTCTTCATGAATTACCTGCCTTACTCGAAACATTTTCACATCATCCTTGCCTTCCCGAATACATATTTCTCCAATCTCAAAGCAAAAGGGCAATTCACAAATCTTCCTTCGGTAACCAATGAAGTGAAAGCGATGCTCGATCCTTCGTTTGTTCCGCCAGCTCCGCCTGAAGGAACGGTGCAGCGATTCGGTGCGAAGGATGTGACCGATCTTTCCTGGAAACAATTGATGGACGCGTATTCCTGCACCGAGTGCGGAAGATGTACATCAAGTTGCCCGGCGAACATCACGGGAAAACTTTTATCACCGAGAAAGATCATGATGGATACGCGTGATCGGCTGGAAGCGGTTGGGAAAAATATTGATGCGAACAAAGGGAAATTCGTTGATGATGGAAAATCATTGCTTGGTGATCACATCACAGCCGAAGAGTTGTGGGCGTGTACGTCGTGCAACGCGTGCGTGCAGGAATGCCCGGTGAACATCGATCCGCTTTCGATCATTATTGACCTGAGAAGATTTTTGGTGATGGAGCAATCGGCCGCTCCGAATGAACTGAACATGATGATGACGAACATCGAGAACAATGCCGCGCCCTGGCAGTTCTCGCCGGCCGACCGTTTGAACTGGGCGAACGAACAATGAAATTTGTAATTACATCCGCGACGATCATTTGTTTTTTTCTGCTCACATCGCTGAGTGGAGGGGCGGCGCATGATTACTCGGCGACGATCGGTCCGCTGCAGGATACCATCATCCCGGATTTTTACAACGATCTCACTTTTCTCGATAACGGAGTTAAATTGACGGATGCGCCTGCGAAATGGTCATACAGTTTCATCGGCGATAAAGTGGATGTGACGGAAAATGACGGGAAATACCTCGTGTATTGCAAGCCACATAATTCAGAACGTCATGCGATCCTGATGATCTATCTCGACAAAAAAGTGGTTTTCAAAAAGACGTACCCGATACCGGTGATGACCCCTGAATTGAAAAAAAGAATTGACGGACTTTGATAACAAAAAAATGACTGAGCCAAGACTGATTGAGCACGAAGAGAACGGGAAGAAAATTTCTCCTGTATTGCCGGAGAACGTGAAAAATTTTCTCATCGACATTGATGGAACCATCTGCGATGATATTCCGAATGAAGAACCGTGGAGAATGCATAATGCCGCACTTTATCCTGAAGCACTGGAAACGATCAATAAATGGTACGACGAAGGACACATCATCACGTTCTTCACTTCACGCACGGAAGAGCACCGTGATATCACCGAAGAGTGGCTGCTCAAGAATGGTTTCCGTTTTCACGGACTCATCATGGGAAAACCACGCGGTGGAAATTATCACTGGATCGACAATCACATGGTGCGCGCCACACGCTACGAAGGGAAATTCACTGACCTCGTCGAGAAAGAAGTTACAATTCAGGTATTTGAGAAATAATCTGCGTCATCCGCGAAATCTGCGAGAACAATGAGCGAACCAATACATGTCCCAACCATGGCGGAATACACCGCAAAAGGAGAAGTTCCCGAAATACTTTTCTGGGTGGGTTGTGCCGGCAGTTTTGATGATCGCGCAAAAAAGATCACCAAAGCGATCGTGCGGATCCTTCATCATGTCGGAATGAAATTCGCGGTGCTCGGAACGGAAGAAGGCTGCACAGGAGATCCGGCAAAGCGCGCAGGAAATGAATTCCTTTTCCAGATGCAGGCGATGAACAACATCACGGTGCTGAATGGCTACAACGTGAAAAAGATCGTCACCGGTTGTCCGCATTGTTTCAATACGCTGAAGAATGAATATCCTGAACTCGGCGGAAAATTCGAAGTGATCCATCATACGCAACTGGTGCAGCAACTCATCGACTCAGGAAAACTGAAAGTGCAGGGCGGAGCATTCAAAGGAAAGAAGATCACTTTTCACGATCCCTGTTATCTCGGAAGAGGAAACAACGAATATGAGGCACCGCGTTCAGTTATTCAGAAACTCGATGTGGAGCTGGCGGAAATGAAACGCAGCCGCGCGAAAGGTTTGTGCTGCGGCGCAGGCGGCGCGCAGATGTTCAAGGAAGCGGAAAAAGGAAACAAAGAAGTGAACGTGGAGCGGAGTGAAGAAGCACTCGCGTTGAATCCGGATGTCATCGCAGTTGGTTGCCCATTCTGCATGACGATGATGACCGACGGCGTGAAGCATTTCAATAAAGAAGATAAAGTGAAAGTGATGGATATAGCGGAGCTGATCGCGAATGCCAACGATCTGTAGGTCGCTGAATTGAATTACATTTATTTATGGAATGCGGGGTAAGGAGTCATCTTAAAAAAGAATTCATGAAAAAGATCTACGCTTCATTTTGTCTTCTTGTCATTGCATTCTCAACCGATAGCAATGCGCAATGTCATTACATCCCGGCAACTTCCACGGCAGTTGATACCGTCACGTGGAATTTTGCAGGCGGAGCATTTCAGAGTTTTGGCTGCGCGCCGATCGATCCGACGTACTGGATGAATAATACATCATGTAATGTTACAGCAACATTCGTGATGCCGCAGAATTATCCGGGCATCCGTGTTTGGGGAATGAACGATGATGATTCGGCTGCCGTGTATGTG
>DATJEX010000007.1:0-4383 GCA_035496135.1 Bacteroidia bacterium | reverse complement strand
GGCTTGATCGTGGTCCACTGCATCCGGTAATTATTCACGATGCGGAGATCGCCGAGGAAATTTCCGCACAAGGCAGGGTTCAGTGTAAGCGGCGCCATGGTGAACATGGAGTAATGAAGGTCCTGGGCGTACGATACCTGTATCCCTGTTGAAAGTGCGATGATGAGCAATAGTTTTTTCATAGCGCTCCCGTTATCTTACGAGTGAAACATCTCCGTGAATACTCTGCGAAGTGTTGTTATAAAAATCCGCTGTCACATACCAGACATAGATCCCCGTGTTCATCGGCTGGCCGCGGAACACGCCGTCCCATCCATCGTTGATGTTCTGGCTTTCAAAAACTTTTTCTCCGAAACGGTCATACACCGCGAACGTGAGAAACTTTATTCCTGCACCACGCACAAACAGTACATCATTCGCTCCATCTCCATTCGGAGAGAAAGCACTCGGAACAAAAAGCGCGTACTCTTCGATCACCTGTACGGTAACAGTATCGGAAGCAGTGCATCCGGAAGCGTCCGTGAAATTCACCGTGTAAGTTGTCGTGACGGTCGGACTTGCATTTGGATTCGCGATGTTGGGATTATCCAGTCCTGTTGACGGAGACCAGGAATAACTTCCCGCTCCGCCACTCGCGTTGAGTGTGGTTTGATTTCCGATCGCTATCGTTACAAAAGGTCCGGCATCAACCGATGGCTGCGATCCAACATTCACCGCATTATTCATCACGATCGTGTCCGAACCGAATGCATTGGTCACGATGAGCGTGACGTTGTACGTTCCCGGTGTGTTATAACAGATGTTTGTCGGATTCTGTACAGTAGAACTTGAAGGAACTGCACCCGGAAAACTCCAGGTCCATCCTGTTGGTGTTCCGGAACTGTTATCGGTAAAATTGATGCAGGTCGATTCACAGATATTATTGTCGCTGATCGTCAATGCGGCTGTTGGTACAGTGCAGACATTCACGTTCACGGTTACCATATCCGTTCCTGAACAACCATTCGCATCGGTGACGGTCAACGTATACGTTGTGGTCGAAGCCGGTGTCACAAAAAAGTTCGAGGAATTTCCATTGCCCGGCATCCAGTTATAAGTAGTTCCGCCCGATCCGATCAATGTTGTCGATTGACCTGTGCACAAACTCACATCTGCACCGGCGTTTGCTGTTGGAAGCGGATTCACGACGATGTAACTTGTTTTGGTCAATGAACCATTTCCATTTGCATTCGTCGCTACAAGTGTAACCGCAAACGTTCCCGCTGTGTTGTAACAGATGTTCGTCGGATTCTGCGCTGTGGATGAAGTTGTCGCTGCTCCGTTGAATGTCCAGTTCCATGCGGTCGGATTATTTGAACTCTGATCGGTGAAGTCAATGCAGTCGCCAACACAAAGTGTTGTATCTGTCGCGAGGAAATTCACCTGCGGAACATTGCAGGGCTGAACCGTCACTGTTACCGTTGCAGTGTTGGAACATCCTGCCGCGCTCGTTCCTGTGACCGTGTATGTTTGTGTCGCTCCCGGTGATACGCTCACGGATGTTCCCACAAGCGCGCCCGGATTCCAGGTGTAGGTAGATCCGCCTGAACCAGTGAGTGTGGTGGATTGTCCAATGCAGATCGTGGAAGGAAATGCAGTTGCTGAAATAGTTGGTAATGGATTTACAGTAATGACTTGCGTTGCCGAAGTGCTTCCGTTCGCGTTGGTTGCCGTAAGTGTTACTGTGAATGTTCCAGCGGTGTTCCATACAATTCCGGATGGATTCTGCGCTGTGGAAGATGAAGGCGTTCCACTCGGAAAAGTCCACGCCCAGCTGGTTGGTCCGCCCGTAGAATTGTCAGTGAAATTTACACTTCCACCAACGCAGATACTTGTCGCACTCGCTGTGAATGCAGCCGTTGGCGCGGTGGAGGAAGAAGTGGAAAGTGTAACATCATCAATAGCTGCGGAAGGATCATTGCCATTTCCATCATCATTGTTCACCCATCGGAAACCGATCTTCACATTCGGATTATTATTCGCAGATGCCGGCAATGCGATCGCACCCGATGCCGTCCATATCCCCTGTCCGCCTGCGCAGGTAGAAGTTTTTGCGGGATCATTCAATTGCGACCAGGCCGCTCCATCAAAATACCACACGGTCATATTATCAATGGTATTCTGTCCGCCTTCCATGTAAGCGAAATTCAATGTGATCGTATTCTGTCCGGTACAATTGATCGTCGGCGATTCTGCTCGTTCATCGGTCACCGCATTTCCACCGGCCGGTCCCGCGTTATAAGCTGCACCGCAATCACCGGAAGGACAAATGAAAATTACCGGGCCGCTCGCCACATGAAGGCTTCTGTTGGTGAGCCCCGCGTTATTGAGACAACCGTCACCACAATTCGTCACTCCCATTCCTGCTTCCGTGGCAGAGATGAACCAGTCGTTCGCCGAAGTTCCATTGGAACCAGTCGCAGTTATGGTCCACGTTCCGTTGGAACCTGTGTACGAACTTGCAAGCTGATTCTGATTACATCCGGTTCCGAAATTTTCCGTCCAGAAGACCTGGGAAGAAGCGGAAAAACTCAGCTGAAGAAAAAATGCGGACAGGAAAAGTTTGGTGAGAAGAGCGTAACGTTTCGCCATTGTCAATGATTTGCCTCCTCCAAAATAGGGAAAATATGGGAATTTGAAAAGGGGCATTATTCCAATACAGGTTCCTTATAAAACGATCGCATCCATTTTCAAACATTCGAATTAATGGTAAACAGGAACGACTACTGAATGGAAAGTAAAAATTGTAAAGTATCGATCCCATCTGCATAATCCCAGGGCATGGTCTTTTGTGCCGACCCGAACGGAACAGCTCCGGGAATAGTTTCCTTATGCGAAACAATGCACTGGATAAGTTCTTTGTCCGTTCTCAATTTCCGGTTCAGCTCATCATCGGAAGAATATTTTTCATAATACAAAACGCCCGGCGGAGAAGCGATCCCGATATCTTCTTTCAGCAACAGGAAATTATTGTCCAGCAATTTTGCGCTGTTCAGCAGGTAAACCGTCCGGTTGTACTCATAATTGTTCATGTACCGGTTGTTCGTGTTCAGGCGGTCGTACCAGTGAAAAATGGAATTGAAAAAACGATCGAAATTGAAATCGGCAGGAACGAACATCTTGGAAATGGAACGACAGCCTGCTCCGAAATAAAGAAAAATATCTTCACTGAGTTTCTTCAGTTCTTCATCCGTTTCTTTCCCGTCGAGCACCGCTACTCCATTCCTGTTGCGGCGGATGATGTGCGGATATTTTGAAAAATAATGTTCGAAATATCTTCCGGAATTATTGCTGCCGGTCGCGATCACTGCATCCATTCCCGACATTCTTCCTTCTGTAAAAATGATCCTTTCCCTGAATCGCGGTTCCACTTCACAAATGACCTCAGCGAACGCGGGAAAAAGTTTTTTATCATCCGAAGAAAGTTTTCCGATAAAAATATTTCCGCTCATGAGCACGCACAACAGATCGTCAAATCCGGCCAGCGGAATATTTCCAGCCAGGATCACGGCGATCTTTTTCGGCCCGTGTTCCGTGATCGGATATTTCGACAACCACTTCGAGATATTTTCCTCTTTCAGCGCTTCGGCGATCTTCTCCAACCGGTCGAGGATCATTTCTTCTGTAAACCAGGGATTGAATGGATGAAATGTCCTGGCGAGTGATGCCAGCACATTTCCCGACTGTGTGCGGGGCGATGATGCACAGAGCTGCAGCAGTTCTTCCGAAACCTTTTTCATCGCGTTTATCCTGTCCTGCAGTGTCATTATAAATTGTGTAATTTTACAGCGTGTCCTTCGGCTTTACCGGGGACGGCAAAACTAAAGATCACAATTCAGATTATGGCTATTAAAATTACAGATGAATGCATTAATTGCGGAGCATGCGAACCGGAATGCCCCAATAATGCGATCTATGAAGGCGGTGCTGAATGGAGATTCTCTGACGGAACTTCATTGAAAGGTATGTTCACTCCAAAAGGCGGAACAGCAGTAGACGCGGAAACAGCCCAGACTCCTGTTTCCATGGATGTGTATTACATCGTCTCCGACAAATGCACCGAGTGCACCGGTTTTCATGATGAGCCACAATGTGCGGCGGTTTGTCCCGTGGATTGCTGCGTGGATGATGAGAATCACAGGGAAACAAAAGAAGAATTGCTCGCGAAAAAGGAAGCTTTGCACCTTTAAGATCGCCTGTTAATAATGTACAAAATGCCATTCCTTTCCAAAGCGGGTGGCATTTTTCTTGGAACATTGCCCGCACACTAATTAGCTTTACTTGTGCGTTTTACTCCAGGCAACCTCATGAAAAGATCGCTTGTTCTTCTTTCCATCCTTTTTT
>DATJEX010000006.1:0-9514 GCA_035496135.1 Bacteroidia bacterium | reverse complement strand
ACAAAAGATTTTTTCATGTACGCGAATGGAAAATGGTTCGCGAATAACCCGATCCCGTCGAGTGAAACCAGCTGGGGCATCGGCGATCTTGTGCAGGAAGAAATTTATTCCAACCTGCGCGCGATCAACGAAAATGCGGTGAAACAGAAAAGCAATGGCCAGCTGGAAACGCAGCAGATCGGAAGTTTCTGGAGCGCGGGAATGGATTCAGCGAAAGCAAACACACTCGGGATCTCTCCACTGAATACGCTGCTCGCAAAAATTGATAATGCAACCGATCTCGCTTCTGTTTTGAAAGCAAGCAATGATTTTGAGTTATTTGGCGGAAGCGGATTCTTCGGCGATTATGTGGGACAGGACGCGAAGAACAGTAACGTGATGATGGTGCAGTTGTACCAGGGCGGACTCGGCCTTCCTGACCGTGATTATTATTTCAACACGGATGTTGACACGAAAAAGATCCGCGAGGAATATCTCACGCACATGACGAAAGTGCTTACGCTCGGTGGAATGAATGTGAAAGTGGCGAAGAAGATGACGAAGAAGATCATGGCGTTCGAGACCGCGCTCGCGAAAGCATGCCGGAAACTCGAAGACCTGCGCGATCCGTATGCGAATTACAACAAGATCGCAACCGCCGACATGACGAAGAATTACACACCGTCGATCGACTGGAAAACAATGTTTGCCGCGCACAACCTTAACAATGTGGATTCGATCATCGTTGGTCAGCCGGAATTTTTCACGGCGCTGGAAAAAACACTGCACGCAACAGGCGTGGATGTGATGAAAGCGTATCTGCGATTCCATCTCATCGATAATTATTCAGGATACCTCTCTTCCGATTTCGCGGATGAGAATTTCAATTTCTACGGAAAAATTCTTTCCGGAGCCGAAACGCAGCGTCCACGCTGGAAACGTGTTCTCGATGCGGAAGAAGGAGCGATGGGCATGGTGCTCGGAAAATTATTCGTGCAGAAATATTTCCCGCCGAAAACAAAACAGCGTTACGTGGATATGGTGGAAGCGATTCGTACTGCTTATGCCGAGCGGATCAAGAAACTCGACTGGATGAGTGACAAGACAAAAGACAAGGCGCTCGATAAACTTTCGAAAATCGTGAAGAAGGTTGGCTATCCTGATAAATGGAAAGATTATTCGAAACTCATTGTCGGTGATAATTCCTGGTGCGAGAACATGATCAATTCCGCGCAATGGCATTTCAATGACATGATCTCGAAATACGGGAAGCCGGTGGATCGCACTGAATGGGACATGACACCTCAAACATATAATGCATACTACAATCCTTCGAATAACGAGATCGTTCTTCCTGCGGCGATCTTCACCATTCCTGGTTATGCGGATTCACTCATTGATGACGCGGTGGTTTATGGTTATGGTGCAGCATCAACGATAGGCCACGAGATCACGCACGGATTCGATGATGAAGGAAGGAATTTTGACGCGGACGGAAATCTCGTGAGCTGGTGGACGGATGATGATGCTTCGAAATTCCAGGCGCGTGCCGATGTGATGGTGCGTGAGTTCGACGCGTTCGAGCCGTTACCGGGAAAACACATCAACGGAAAAGCATCACTCGGTGAGAACATCGCCGATTATGGCGGAGTGCTGCTCGGGATCGACGCGTTCAAAAAAACAGATCAGTATAAAAAGGGAGAGAAGATCGGAGGGTTCACACCGATGCAGCGTTATTTCCTCGGATACGCGCTGGGCTGGATGATCCAGCAGCGTGACCAAGAATTGGCGAGACGATTGATGACCGACGTACACGCTCCTGCGAAATGGAGAGTGATCGGACCGTTCTCGAACGTGCCTGAATTCTACGATGCCTTCAACGTGAAACCCGGCGATCCGATGTGGAGACCGGATAGTGTGCGTGTCAGCATTTGGTAGGGACGCATTGCATGCGTCCGCATTCAAAATTCAAAATTGAAAATTTGAAATTCATCATTCCCTGGCAGGCCTGCCTGAGGTATGCAGGGCATACCTTGCGGTTGCATGTGCGCGACGGACCGGAATTTGATATGATGCAGATTTTTTTTAGCCCCGGCAGGCGGGAGCTCCGCCGACCAGATGACGGGACAGGTGGTGTTTTGCAGTGATGCAGGCCTTGCTCCCATGAAGTATGCATGAACTCAACTTCATGGGCTCCAAAAAAAAGGAACAGAACAATTCACAATCTCACACCCAGCACACAAACATCATCCGTCTGTTTGTTGTTTCCTTTCCATTCGTTGAACGCGACTTTCAGGAATGATTTCTGGATCCCGGGCGGGAGATAAAAAATATCGCTGAGAAATTCCCTCATTCTTTTCTGCTTGAATGTTTTGTTATGCATTCCGCCGAGTTGATCCTTGAATCCATCTGAAGAAAGATAGACCATGGAATATTCGGGGACAGCGATCGTATGCTCGGTGTATTTGCGGTCCTTCTCGATCTGCCATCCGCCGATGGGATAATGATCTCCGTTGATGATATTGCTTTCCGTTTCATTCACGATGAAAACTTTTCCGTTGGCACCGGCGAATTTCAATTCTCTTTTTTTGTGATCGAATGAGCAGATGGAAATTTCCATCCAGTCGTTGTCGCGGCTGCGGTCTCCGTAAATGTTGAACGTCTCGATCCATTTCCGGTCCACTTCCGAGAGCATGTCGCCCAGCGAAGAATGGTCTTTTCCGAGCACGACATAATTCAAATAAGAAATGCCGAGCACTGAAAGCATGGCGCCGGAAATTCCGTGACCGGTACAATCGGCGACAGCGAAATACGTGATGTCATTTTTTTTCGCGGTCCAGAAAAAATCGCCGCTGATGATGTTCTGCGGTTCGTAGATCACGAAATATTCATTGAACAACCGGTCGAGGTGGCGCTGCTGCGGAAGAAGTCCCTGCTGGATGGTCGCCGCGTAGGTGAAACCGTCGAATATTTCCTTGTTGATCTCGTTCAGTTTTGTGTTCTCTCTCCTTAGTTCTTTTATTTCGTGCAGGAGATTTTCCGTGTTGCCGGTTTTGATGAAGGTCTCTATCATAATCGTGTTATAATTTCCGGACGCTAAACTACCAGCGCATTATGAACTGGACATTAGGTTAACACGCACCAATATTAACTTCGACAGGAAGATGATTTCCCGGGATGAACGGGTGAAAATCCCGGAGTGAAATGAATGGAAAATAATTCGCACATGTGCGCTTCACGCTCCCGCAACACTGGCGTAAACTTTCTTTAATGCACCACGAGTTTCGCGTTGTACGTTCTTCCTTCTTCAGAGATCGTCAGGAAATAGATGCCACTTTCGTACGCTGAAAGATCGATCACAGGTTTTTCTTCGTGCAGTTCTTCTGTCAATAATAATTTTCCTGCGACATCGTGGATCTCCAGATTTGCGGAATGGAAAAATTCATTGCAGTAAAAAATCCCATCCGACGGATCGGGAAAAATATGCAGCGTGGAATTTTCATTGGGAGAATTGATTCCGGCCGGGCCGGTTTGACAGGCGTAGGAATCGATGTGAAGGGTGTCGTCGTTCATGCCGTTGCCTAATGTGATCTTCATTTTGATCCAGCCATACAATGTATCCGGCGTGAAAATTCTTATTCCAGCGTATTGATATGATGAATGGAAGGACGCGTTGTAACAGGAGTAGAACTGCGTTACATCTGACTTGTAGCGTTGCAGATAACAGATGGAATCGGACCAGGTAGCAGCGTTATTGATCGTGTCATTCGTGTTGAATGGCTTTGCAAGGGGAACGATTGATGAGACCGTCACACCATCCTGCTGCATACAGGTATCGTTCCTGAGAAACGCAACCTCGGACGTTGGGGCAGGCCGGATCCAGAAGGTGCGATCGAATCCCCAATTCCATGTCACTTGATAGCTGCTGAAAATCCACGCATCGATCAAACCATCTCCATTCAGATCAAGCATCATGCTATCCGGATACATTCCGTAGATGACCGTGTCCGGTAAAAAATCGTGATAGTAATCCCATTGCTGATGCTGACCGGCAACGATGGATTGCGAACGGAGCGAATTTGTCGCGCAGCAAAGAAAAAAGAAAAATGAAAGGAGGAATGGTCTCATTGGGCGCTTATGAGATTTAAAGTTAAGCCTAATAGAATGTTATGGCAATAACTTCTGAAATTGTTCTTACTTCTTCATTGATCGGTTTCAGAACGAATATCCTGCGCTCAGTCCGGGCAGAAAGTAATCGAAAAATGAGATGACAGAATGTTTGTCGTAAAGTGAAAAGAGCGGCGTCCATCCGAAACGGAATAAGAATTTGCCGGCAGGTTTCTGATACCTGTACATGAAACAGCCTGCAACACCATAGTCTTCTACTCCGAATCCTCTCCAGATATCCGAATTAGTCCAAACATAACCGCCAATTCCCATTTCAAGGTGGCTTTTTCCGTGAGGATTACAGATCTGATTCACAAGAACTGGAACTGAAAAATAAAAGGGAAGACTTAAACCAACACGTACGGAGAAATCATTATATCTCCCATGCTTGAAAATATGTTCATAGTTGGCAGAAAGGGGAATGCCAGTTACCAAACCTCCATTGCCCAATAACTCGAGATATGCAGAATTGTTTTTGAGACGGAGCGTGTCTTTCTGTGCAAACAAATGAGCTGCAAAACAAATTACGATGATAAAAACGAAAAGACATTTTTTCATCAGTACATCGGAAATCCGAAATTAGAATATTCGAACGATTCGAAATTCGTTCCCTTTTTAGATATTCTGCCTGATGACACCTTCCTTATGCAGGAACACCCAGTTCCATCCGAGTCCTGCAGAGATGCGCAGTTCATTCAGATTTCTCGAAGGAGATCCGTCGGGGCGATAAGTCGCCATCAGGTATTGCGCCTCGATGAAGAAATGGAAAACGTGCGGGCCGAAGAAATTGAATCCAACGCGCGGTCCCCACACCGGAGTGACCATCATGTTCGGATTCACCATTCTTCCAACGGAATCAGTTCCGGAAGTGAGCAAATATGGTTCGGTCTGAATGAACGACCATCCGCTGCTGATGCCGACGAACGGATCGTAGTTGAGGCTTTTCAGCAAATGAAATCCGACACCGATCTCTGCCGAATGATTCGAGATGAGTCCGCCGGGGCGTTTGTCTTTGTTGAGGTAATAGAATCCATCGGTGCGCACAGAGAAATGCTGGTCGAAATAATATTCCACTGTTCCGTGCAGGTAAATATTCCTGTGATCGTTCGTCACCGAATAGATCGTGTTGTCGTTCACCGTTCCGCTCATTCCTACTGTAGGCGTGAGTGTGAGCTGCGCGCGCAGCAGTCCCGCGAGCGAAGTCATCTGCACGGTGTTATCGTCCGTTGTTCCGCTCGAAGCATTCTGATCCTGTGCGAACGCGGGTGCGGAAAAAAGAAGAGTTGTACCGATCAAAAATAATTTGCGCATAAACTATCGGGAGTTAGAATGGGTTTGGTTGATTCTGATCCTGCATCTGGTCGGACTGGTGTCTCGTCCTGATCGTTTTTTTCCAGAGATCGGCAAGACGATAATTGAGCGAGAAACTCACGAGCAGGTGTCCGTCGAGTTTGGAAGGAGAATCGTTAGTGGAGAAAAAAAGATAATCCTGGCCGCGCGACTGATCATGTTCAACGGTCGCGGTAATTTGTTTTCCAAGATGATTCATGTAAAGCGCATTCATGGAAATATCGATCTTGTCCGTCATGGGTAAATGAAATCCGATCCCATAACTGACAGCGGCACTCCAGCGGTGATCTTCTGCAACGC
The DNA here is from genome assembly GCA_035496135.1 of Bacteroidia bacterium. GTDB lineage: Bacteria > Bacteroidota > Bacteroidia > Palsa-965 > Palsa-965. The sequence continues at coordinate 3,718 of DATJEX010000006.1, read as the reverse complement.
CGTCCGCATCCACGAACGCCGGAGTATAGAATGCGGAATAATTGCTGGTGAATTTGGTGTAATCGAAGCAGTGTCCCGCGAGAAGATAAGGCTGAATTTTGTGCAACTGATTATTGCGGTACATGAACGGCGGATAAAAGATCACCGCCCAGCCGATGTGATAATCGGTGCGTTTGCCCAATCCCTTGATGTCGGATTGAATGTAATCGGCGAACCAGTCGCTGCTCAGTAATTTGAAAAAACGCAGACGGAATTGTCCGCCGTATCCAATGCCTGTTCCGCTCTCATCGTTGAAAAAACTCGCAGTGGTGCGAACGCCGAGACTGAATTGTCCGCCCGGACCATTGAGGAATCCGGAGACTTGTGCGTGCGCCGACAAACTGATGCAGATCAGCAGCACTCCAATAATTTTACGCATAGGGTTGGTTGATTTGGGTTGACTAAAGTATGAAAAACGGTTCATATAGGGATGATTGTGGCGAATGGGGGAAGGATTACAGATTATTACAGAGAATACAGATTATCACATAGTGACCACCATGTGGCAGATGAAGACGGATTTACGGATAGATCGCATCCGCGCTGGTGTTTCAAATTAAAGACGCTCAATTCTCCTTCAAGTTGTTTGATCATTACTTTTGTGAGGTGAAGGACAGAAATTCTCCGGTAAAATATATCGATCCGTTCCAGGCGAAAGTGAAAGCGGAAGCGTGGTGCGCTTACCAGGAAAGATGTCAGCAGGAAGTGCGCGACAAATTGTACGATTGGGGATTGCACGAGAAAGAAGTAGAGAACATCATCGCCGATCTGATCTCCGATAATTTCATCAATGAAGAACGTTTTGCCATCGCCTACGCGGGAGGAAAATTCAGGATCAAGAAATGGGGGAGAGTGAAAATAAAGATGGAATTGAAACGCAGAAAGATCTCGCCTTATTGCATCAACAAAGCGATGTCGATGATCGATGAGGATGATTACCGCGACACGCTGCAGAAATTAGCGGAGAAAAAAATGAAAGAGGTGAAAGAGAAACACCCGCTGAAGAAAAAATTCAAAGTGATGAGTTATCTTATTTCCAAAGGGTATGAGAACGATCTTGTTCAATTAATGATTAATAATGAATAATTAATAATTGCAGGACGCGTTGAGGGATAGCCTGCGCGAATTATTAATTATTCATTATTAATTCTTGAGCAACCCGGCTTCCTTCATCACCTCCAGCGCCTGCTTGATGGATTGCTGCGAATCGTAAAGCGTCAGTCTTCTCTTCCACAATTTTCCGCCTTCGCCGCTGTAACGTACCACGAAGAAATCGTAACCGACACTTTTTTTGAAGTAGTCGACACCCAGGATGTCCGCTTTCATGATGACTTTCGTATTCGTGAATCCCAATGTGCGGATCACCGACACCATGAGCAGGAGCAGCAACATGCCCAGTGTAAGTGTGACCACGTAATAATGCACGACGATCGTCATGGTGATGAAAAAAGCGAGGAGCAGGAATGCGGCGACCTGGAGAATGAGCAGCACTCCGTCGAATGAATTCTTCACCTGAGGGAATTTTTCCGGAACATCTTTCCGGCCCACATAGAGCCTGTCTTCGAGCACGTGGCAATACTGCGCATCCGATAAAATAAAATGTGCGTGTGTCGGTTCATTCATTTTGCAAAGATAAGTGAATGTGAAAGTGAATGTGAAAAGGGAGGATAAATGTGATGATCCTTGTAAAAAAACCCCATTTCACTCTCACCTTCACTTTCACCCGTCGAACAGCATCAGCAATTATTATCTTTGCCAACTATGATAACGACAGAACAGGTAAAAGCCCTCACGGATCGCAAGGACGCGCTAAGGAGGCATCTTTGACATCGATGGTAAACTGAAGAAGATCGGCGAAGAAGAAGCCATCTCGCAGGCAGCAGGATTCTGGGACGACCCGAAAAAAGCCGAAGCACTGCTCAAGGAGATCAAGAAAAAAAAGAACTGGACCGAATCGTTCGCTACGCTCGATGCAAGTGTGGACGATCTTTCCGTGATGTTCGATTTCTATAAGGCTGGTGAAGCAAGTGAAGCTGATGTGGATGCCCAGTATGCGGAGACCGTCAAGAAAACAGAAGAGCTCGAATTCCGCAACATGCTCAGCGGAAAAGACGATCACCTGAACGCGGTACTCACGATCAACTCGGGTGCGGGTGGAACGGAAAGCTGCGACTGGGCGAGCATGCTCATGCGTATGTACATCATGTGGGGAGAGAAGAATGGTTTCAAAGTGAAAGAAGCCGATCTGCAGCAGGGAGAAACAGCAGGAATAAAATCATGCACACTCGAGTTCGAAGGCGAATATGCTTTCGGAAATCTCAAAGGTGAGAATGGCGTTCACCGCCTCGTCAGAATTTCGCCGTTCGATTCGAATGCACGCCGTCATACTTCCTTCGCTTCTGTTTACGTGTATCCGCTCATCGATGACACGATCGAGATCGAAGTGAATCCGGCGGATTGCGAATACGAAACCTTCCGTTCGGGCGGAGCGGGCGGACAGAACGTGAACAAGGTGGAAACAGCTGTTCGTCTGTATCACAAGCCAACAGGCATCATCATCAAGAACCAGGAATCACGCTCGCAGGGACAGAATCGCGAGAATGCGATGCGTTTGCTCAAATCACAATTGTACCAGATCGAAATGCAGAAGAGGCTGGAAACGGTGAACGCGATCCGCGGCAATATGAAAAAGATAGAGTGGGGTTCACAGATCCGCAATTATGTTCTGCATCCATACAAACTCGTGAAGGATCTGCGCACCGATTTTGAAACTTCCGATGCACAGGGTGTACTCGATGGTGATCTTAATCCTTTCATCAAAGCGTATTTGATGGAGTATGGTGCGAGCTGGAATGTTGGGTAAAATCCATTCCATCGGGATTTCTATGGTACGAACTACGAAATGGGCGAATACGCTAACTACGAAAGCGCTAATACTACGTAACTCGAATGAGTTGTTATGACGAATGGGTAGTTGATTTTTTTGCAAATCTGTATTAAGCGTATTCGCCCATTTCGTAGTTAGTACTAAAGCGTTTTGAAACCTTACAATGGATAAAAAAATCACCATCTGGCACAAGAGCACCTGCAATAAAAGTTGCGAGGTGATGAACGTGCTGAAGAGCGAACACATCATGCCGGATGTTTTTGAATATCTCGAAACTCCGCCGACGGAAAATCAATTGAGAGATGTGCTGAAGAAACTCGGTATTCCTGCCGAAGAATTGATCCGCAAAAAGGAAAAGATCTACCACGAGAAATTCGAAGGGAAGAAAATGAACGAGGAGAAATGGATCAAAGCCATGCTGAAATATCCCATTCTCATTGAGCGGCCCATCGTCATTAAGGGGAATAAGGCGGTGATCGGAAGGCCAACGGAAAAAATCTTTGAATTAATTCGATAATACTTACGAAATTAGAACCACACTATTTAAAAGATCACAATATGACCACAGCAACACAGAATTTCCGCATTGAAAAGGATACGATGGGCGAAGTGAAAGTTCCCGCAGATAAATACTGGGGAGCACAGACCGAGCGCTCGAGAAATAATTTCAAGATCGGGCCGGAAGCGAGCATGCCGAAGGAGATCATTCACGCGTTCGCTTACCTGAAAAAAGCGGCGGCACATGCGAATGTGGAACTCGGTGTGCTGGAAAAATCAAAATGTGATCTTATC
>DATJEX010000005.1:0-3609 GCA_035496135.1 Bacteroidia bacterium | reverse complement strand
ATTCCTTTTGATTCATCCAATCTACCGATCGTTTATATCAGCACCAACTGGCAGCTTATTCCGGATGAACCAAAGATCACCGCCGATATGCACATCATCGATCATGGTTACAACATGATCAATCGCGTGACGGATTCCACGAATTGGACTTACAGCGGAAAGATCGGTATCGAACACCGCGGAAGTATTTCGCAGCTATGGCCGCAGTAATCCTTTTCCATTGAAACGCGTGATACAGCCGGAAATTCTCTTGATGTTCCTATCCTCGGTATGCCTTCCGATAACGATTGGGTTCTGTACGGTCCGTTCGATGATGCCACGCTCATGCGCAATGTGATGACGTATGAACTCGCGCGCCAGATGGGATATTGGGCGCCGCGCACGAAGTATGTCGAACTCGTCATCAATACTTTCGGCTGGCCGGTTTACCAGGGCGTTTATGTGATGATGGAAAAAATAAAACGCGATCATAACCGCGTCGACATCGCGAAACTCGATTCGACCGATAATTCCGGCGATCAATTGACTGGTGGATACATCTGGGCGATCGACCGGAATATCTGGGTTGGCGACAGCGGGTTCACTTCTTCCAATCCGCAGAATTTATTTTTCTCTTACAAATATCCCGATTACCAGCACATCACGCAACCGCAGATCGATTACATCAAAGCGTACACCGATAGTTTTGAGAATGCATTGGCCGCTCCGAATTTCGCCGATCTCAATAATGGTTACAGGAAATACATGAATGAATCTTCCTTCATGGATTTTTTCTTCTTCCAGGAAATGAGCAAGAATATTGACGCGTATAAACGAAGCGCATATCTCAACAAAGACAAATACAGCAATGGCGGAAAAGTGAACGCGGGACCTGTTTGGGATTTCAATTCGGCGTGGTACAACATTCACTATTGCGGATTCGATTCCATTGGCGGTTGGGCTTACCAGATGACCTGCTGGATCTCATCGGCCCCTGTCCCTTTCTGGTACGACCGCATGCTGCAGGATTCCATTTACGCGCGCGATCTGCATTGCCGCTGGCTCACATGGCGTTCATCTGTCCTTGACACGGCGAATATCTTCCACATTCTCGACAGCATCACGAATTACATTCGTCCGGCAGCAGCACGACAGGAAGCGAATTACAACCTGACAGAAACGCTGCAGGGACAAGTCGACACGCTGAAAGCATGGATGTTCTGGAGATTGTTGTGGATGGATTATCATATGCCGGGCAATTGCTGGAATCTCGGTGTTGCGGATGAAAGTACTTCGCAGGATCCATTCGATGTGTATCCGAATCCGTTCAATGCGCAATTCAATCTTGCCTTCGATCTCGCCTCCAATGAAAATATCTCGATCGAAGTCTTTGATGCACTCGGAAAAAAAGTCGATGAAATTCCACTGAAGAATTATGCTTCGGGCTACAACAAAATAATTCTCGATCTCACCAATGAACCTGCGGGTGTTTATTTCGTGAACATCATCACGGAGAACGGAATGATCGCAAAAAAAGTCCTGAAGCTCGATTGACGAACTCCAGGACCAATCACCTAACCCTAACCCTATTTTCCTCCATTAGCCCGGAGGTCGGCAATACAGTTGGCATCAAATTGAGGAACATCTGAGCCGATAAGATTAGCCACCACGTCGCTTGTTTCCACTGCGTAATACATCAGGCATTTGCTGTTGTTGCAGTGATTGTTGTTCGAAGGATCCATGTGTGGCGTTGTCATCGGCGTTCCATTATCCACCAGTCCGAAGAGATGGCCGAACTCATGTTCGATCACCGTTGCTTCGAGAATATCTCGTGACGGTTGCGAAATTCCGCCTGAATATCTTTCGATCTCGCTTTCAAAGACCGCAATGGATGTCGTACCGTAAGCTACGCCGAGCGCGGAACTGTTCGCTGCGTACGGAGCATCCAGGAATAAAACAAAGGCGGTGAGGTGATCATGTTTCGTGAAAATGTCACGCTGATCTCTTTCCACTTTATCGAGGTCACCGATCGTGAATGATGACATGCGTGGCGAACCAATGGTTTTGTAAGTGACATTGATGCCATCCGGTTTATTCAGCCGTGCTTTCATCATATCCAGAAGATGATTCACTGCTGCGTCGGTCGGGCGATGTCCGTCAACATAAGCGATCTCCACTTCCAGTGCGTTGTAATCTTTGGAAGAAAGAAAATCCTTTGCTTTCACCGCGAGCGGGCCCTGGTTGATGAAATCCTTTCTGCATTCCGTAAGAAGCATTGCCATAGATGCGATCATCAGCAATACTGTTGTCCTGATGGTTCCGATGGTTTTCATAATCGTTGGTATTAATGAATACTACTCTTACTACGTCTTCATCACAAATTTATTTCCTCTTTTCGCTGGTAAGCCCGTGAAATTCGATGGTTTGTGGAAAGACAGAGACGGATGAACCGCATGAAAAGTTTACTTCACGCAGTTAACATACATTCACAAGAAATGATCAGAATGATCCTTGGATCAGATATTCTTTTCCATTCACGCGCACTTTTTCACCTGCCGCACTTTTCAGGAAGAGAATTCCCAGCGGAGACGCCGGAGAGATCGCGAAATAAATTTTTCCATCCTGCACCAATTTTCCCGCAGCGATCGCGATATAGAAATTTCCCTGGTCGGTGATCACGATATTTCCCGGAAGGATCTTTTCCGTGGAAAGCTCCGTGGAGATCCGGTCCAGTTTATTTCTGACGTTCAGTAATTCCTGCAATTGATGCCCGATCTTCTCCTGTTCCATCTGCATCATCGCACGGCCTGTTTCATGTTTGTCGCCTGTCGTGCTTTTCGTTTCTTCATTACCGGAATCCTGAGCGGCTTTCAGCGCGACATTGAGATTCTCTATTTGACTTGCAAGGAATTCACGGCAACGGTCATGCAGTGCTTTTTTCAGCGCGATCATTTTCTTCTCATTCGGGTTGCCTTCTCCTTTTTGCGGTGAATTCATATTGGGAATAATAGAGCACGAAATTACGCTGAACACTGCTGGCAAAAAAGAAAAGTGGCCGGAACTGCTCCGACCACTTTCTCATCATTTGATTTTTTCTATCAGTTGTTGTGATACACCAGCAGCTTCATCGTTTCTATGGATGTTCCTGCGTTCACTTTCACGAGATACATTCCTGCGTCGAGATTCAGTGTGTTCAGGTTGAAATTGTGTTCGCCTGCCATCACTTCGCCTTCATTCTCCATGCTGATGAGTGAACCAGCCATGTCGTAAACCGAAATGTTCACGGTCTCTGCATTCGCAAGATCAAGCTGAACATTCGTGTTCTCATTGCCCGGGTTAGGGAACAATGTAACATTGTTGATGGAAGATGAATTATCAGCTATGCCTGTAAGTACTTGTCCGCTTGCCGAGTTCATGATGTGCTTGGTCGATTGTGTATTATCGATGAGCAGTACCACCACTTTCATGTGCGCAGGATTGTATGTCACCGCGTGCGTATAGTTGAACTGGTACGTTTGTGTAGAATTGATTGGAATATTAGCAGGCAATGATCCAGCCATTCCGTTCGGTCCGCCAAGGATCGTACGTGCGACAAAATTGTAATACATCTGGGAAGATGGAATGGTCGCG
>DATJEX010000004.1:0-15993 GCA_035496135.1 Bacteroidia bacterium | reverse complement strand
ATGAGCGGATGTACCTGTGCGGGCGGAGGTGCAACATGCGAGAGCTTTTGCCCTTTCATGATCCCGACAGACTTTCCCCTGAATTTTCCGGGAGAAGGAACAAGCCCCTGCATTAGAATCTTGTGGGCGTTCAGAAATGATTTGAAACTATCTGCTTTGAATTTTTCGAGCTTTTCGTAAGCGGAAATCGCATTTTTTACTTCGAGAATATCTTTCAGCGGACCAAGCACTCTTTTGTTGGCGAAAATGTCGGTGACCTGCTCGATCGTGAGTGTATTTCCCTCAATTTCCAGCGACGACTGGATCGATTTGATGCGATTCTTCTTGCGCAATTCTATGGCCGGGCGTTGGAGATGAGCTGCATTGATCTCGCCGATCTTTTCCGAGATGGAAGCGACGAGGTGAAGGATGGTATCGGTGATGGAGTAAGGTGGCCTCATTATATGATAGTATCATATGATACTATCAAAAGTAAAGAATTATTGACTCTTCATCAACAAATGAATTATAGCGGGAATGAAAACGGCTAGCAAAAACGGGAGCATTAAAACAACAATATCGAACCAGTTCTGGTCTCTTTTTTCAACCGGATCATACCAAGAATGCTTGTAATAAGTTGGCTCAAAACCATACTTCTTTTTGAATAAGTAACGTAGTGTTGCGTATGTCAGAATGTAAATCAGTGGACTGTACAAACTATCAGCAGCGTTCCCCCCTTTCATTTCAAATTCAGGACTCCGCAGATAAATTCCCCAAATTGCCAGTGAAACACATAGAATAATAAGCACAAAAACTATGCGATCATTTCTCAATCTCCGATAGCTTGCGGCAAGGAGCATGGCCGCCGTGGGAGTGAGACCTAAAAATATTAATTCACGGCCTGAAAAATGCATTTGCCTGGAATGATTTCTGAAGTAACAAAATAGTTGCTTTCCAAAGCCCACACTCCCCTAATCTTATCAACATTTCGCCCGAGTTTTCAGCCGCAAGCAGCCCTGTTTCTCCAATGAAATCAATCTATCCACATTCTATCAACACGGCGTTTTTCCCTCGTGCAGAAGAATAAATTTGTATGCCTATGGAACAACTTTCTCTTCTGCCGCCCGCGCTCCGCACCTCACGCGCGCTGCACTTTCCAAAGATTCTCCGCGATCGTTACAACCTGCTCGTTCCACGACAGGAAGACGGACTCATCGTGCTCGCTATTTATCAGAAAGTCCGCGCCGGCGTCATCGAGCGCACTTTCCCCGAGCGCATCATCACCGAAACGATCAAGCAGGTGCTCGACGAACTCGGACAGGGTTCGGCGCGCGGAGAAGAAACACAGAAGTACGACGAGACGCTTCACCGTTTGCTCCGTCACTTCCTCGACAAGAACATCGAAGAAAAAACATACCAGCTGAGTTCGTACGGAGAGAATTTCTGCGACCTGCTCGAGCGCGAAGTGCACACCGCGATCAATCCTTCGCAGATCCAGAAGACCTTCACCGATCTTGTGCTGCTGCTGAATCTGAAACTGGAGAACATCGAGGATTTCCGCCACTGGTACCACACACAATTCTTCAAACACAAGAATGATATCAGCGCACAGCTGCGTGCATTACAGGCGCAGATCGAAGACACAGTTGATCAGCTGAACGATCTCGTGAAGAATGAAGTGGAGAATTTCCGCGAGATGCTCATCGCGTGCGAAGCGTTACTCGATCGCATCAAGGAACAGGCGGACAAACTTTCCAGTGCGTTCTCCTCGAAGGATGATATCAAGCAGATGCTCGACGATGCGGGACTGAGTGATGAATTCGAATTCCGCACGATGAAACGTGAAGTGCGGAATTATTTCAAGGACATGGAAGCGCGGCTCATCAACGTGAGTCACACCATCGACCGCATCAAGCCGAAAGTCAACAAACTTTACAACGATTTTGAAAAACGCGATTTCGACCGGAAGATCGAAACGTTCCTGCTTTATCTCTTCAAGAATTCCACGAGCAAATTCTACAGAACGAAAAAACTGAAAGACCGCCGTGTGCACGAAGTGGAAGTTTTTCTTCCGAAGGGCATTCATGAAGTCGAATTGTACATGGACCGTTCCCGTTTGATGGAGCCGGAGTATATGCAATTGCTCGAACCACCTCCGATCCAGCTGCACAATCACGAGTGGGATGTGGATGACCTGCATCGCCAGGCGGAGAATCGCAGAAGGCAGATCGAGCGTGACAAGCGCGTCGAAGACTGGTTCAATAAAATTTCGGCCGATCTCGAGAAGAAGAAGAAAGTGAATTTCGGCGATTACTATTACCAGATCCTGTTCAAGGACAACGATTACGAAGAAGCGATCAAAGAAGCGACGATGGTGCTCAAAGAATTTTCAAAAATGCAGAATGTCGAAGTCACCGTTCGCGAAGAATTTCAATTGGACCCAAAACAACCCAACATCGGTATATGGAAGATGCAGTTAAAAAATACAGCTTCTTAGAAACAGAAGAGGCTGAACACAATTTCGCGGAACTTGATTTCCTGCTCAAGAGCGGACATCATATCCAGAATTATCCGCACCAGGTGGAAATGTTCAATTTCCTCGAGAAACATGAGGAAGAATTGCGCATGTACTACCGCAATCTTTTCAAAGTGGGACTCACGGCGAAAGGATCGGATTACAACCGCTATTTTTTCCTCGAGATCGACGACGAAAGCCGTGGTATCGTGAAAACACGCTCGAAGAAACTTTCGCCGGAGTATACGCTCCTGGGAATTCTCCTGCTGAAGATCCACCGCATCGATAAATATTTCATCAATGATATTTACGTTCCGGATCTGATCCAGCTCATCAAGAGCAACAGCGAGTATAAGAATTTCATCTATAATCTTTTTGCGAAACGCCGTGAGAAGGAAGCGACCGATATCGACGAGAACACGATCGACGAGTGGGTGCGCAACGCGCTCGTGAATTTCGAACGCCTCGGATGGATCCATTACGATCCGCGCAACAAAGATCTTTTCGAGATCATGCCTTCGATCGACCGCCTCTTCACGATGTACTCGTACGAGATCCACAACATCGATCGCCTTATTGACGAAACCAACACCATCACCGAGAAAACAGGAGGATTGTATCCTGTGGAAGAAGGTGACAGCAACGAGTAAGGACGCGAAGCATCGCGTCCCTACCAAACAAAAAACATTATGAAACAATATCCAAGAATCTATTCACTCTCCACTGTCGGAGTCATCTATCACAACAACTGTGATTATCTCCTTCACCCGCTTCGTACGGATTTCACCGGTGGATCCGGTTCGGGAAAATCGGTGATCGCCGATCTTCTGCAGCTGATCTTCGTCGCGAAAAAAGAATTCTGGGAATCTTCTACCGACGTCATGACCTCTGAGAAACGTACCGTGGAAGGTATCGTGCTCAAGCAAGGCGGCGAACAGGGAAATTTCGGTTACGCTTTCGTGAACGTGGAAGTGGAGAAAGGAAAATTCATCACGGTCGGTACGCACGTGCAGACGAACGCACGCTCCATCTATCCGTTCATCATCCAGAAAGGATTTGATTTCGGAAGCGAGAGCGAGAACAATCTCGACCCGATGGATCGTTTTATCCTGTACAAGGATTTTCTCATCAACAACCAGATCCTTCCGATCGACAAACTGAAAGAGGTTTTTGATAAACGCGGATGGAACCTGCGTCATTTCAACAACCGCACACCTGAATTCCACCGTGTGCTGTACAACAACCAGATCCTGTCGCTCGACCTGAGTCATGATGAAAAGAAACTGAAAAATTTCGCGCAGATCATCCAGTCGTTCTCCCGCGGTAAAGGTGTCGGAGCAAAATCGGACGACCTGAAGAATTTCCTTTTCTCGAATGATGATGACCAGAACAAAGAATACGAGAAACGCAAAAAGGAAATTGAAGAAGCGCACGAAGAATACAAACGCCGTTCACGCGTGTATGAGACCGTGAAGCTGAAGAAGGATCGTTTGCTCGCGTTACTCGAAGACAAAAAGAAACGCGACGCTGCTTCTCATCGCGCGATCACGCTTGAAACAACGTGGGCGTTCCACCAGAAAGATGTGGTGGGAAGAGATCTCATCCGCACGCAGAAAGAAACAGCAACGATCAATCTCCAGCAGATCATGATGGAGAAACGCGTGAATGAACTGAACACCGAAGCGATCGAGCGGGAACTGGATTCCATCGTAGGCGAGAAAGAGCGCATGACACAGGAACTCGAGACGAAAAAGAAATCAAGGGAATTCGCCGAGAAGAACCGCGCGAGTTATGAAAAAGCATACGGCATCGCGCAGCAGGAATATGATGAAGCAAGTGCGCGCTGGTCGAAAGTGAAATCGGTGGAAGGCTGGATCCGTGTTTACAAATCCATTGATGTGGTGCGTGAACAGTTCGCCAAGCAGGATAAAGTTTCCAAAGACAAAGAACGTCTCGGGGAATTCGAGAATTTCCTCGACGAGCGCGGCATCACTGCTAATTTCCTCGATTCAACCTGGGCGACCGATTTCCGGATGGCGCAGGTGGAATACGATGGAGTGATGGATAATCTCGAAGAAGAAATTTCACGCCTCGAGCAGGTCCTTCCGTTGTTCGACAGCCAGAAAAAAGATTCGGTTGCACAATGGGCGATCCGTAATGCCGGAAAACTCACGAAGGAAGAAGAATCGCTGCTCATGCATTTCAAATCGCTGAGCACGAAGAAACCGTTCGATGTGAAGGACGGCGCCCGCTTCGTTCCGGATCCTGCAGCTATTTACAAAGGAATTAAACCTGTTGACAAAGACGACAAAGGGTTCTGGGTCGATCTCGGCGGCGTGATGGAATATGTTCCGTTCGTTCCGAAACAGCTTTTCAATAATCCGAAAACGATCGAGCAGGAATTGCAGAAATATTCCGACACGATCGGCAAAGAACTGGAGAAACTCACTGCGGAAAGAGACCGCAACCGTTTGCTGCGCGATCAGCTGATGGAAGCCGGATTCAACCAGCAGCTTTCTGATATTTTCATTCGCAGAGAAGAACTCGCGAAATTCGTTCCGGACGATTCGATGACGATGACGAAGGATGAATTCGAGATGACGATGGATCTCTTCACGAACCCGAACAACAACATGCGCCTGCGGTACGAGGAGGCGAAAAAAAACTGGGAAGATGCTTTGCAGAAACTGCGTGAAGCGGATGATATCATTGCCAATTCACAGGGCGCACTCATCGCACTCGAAGGACAGATCCGCCAGATCGATCTTACTTCCATGCCGGATAAAGAACGCGAGCTGAAGAATTTCCGCCAGGAGAAAAAATCACTCGACGAACGTTTTGCAGAATGGCAGAAGGACGTGAATACCTATCTGCGTCCGGCCGAAGGAGAAACGAGCATTGCATCGGTGAATAAAGAACTCCGTGAAATTGAAAAAGAACACGGTTCGAGTTCGAAGATGCTGTACAATGCGATCTCACAGCGTTTGCAGGAAATTTCCCGCAAGCAGGGCTCGCTCGAGCAGCGTTTGATCGGTTTGATGGAACAGATGCCTGCACTCGAGGCGCGTTACAGTGAAGTGCATAAACGTTACGTGGAACTCATTGGCGAATTCAAAGCAGAAGATTACCCGGAGAAAGTGGAAGAGTCGCAGGTGAACAAAGCGAAAGTCACCGTGATCACCACGCAGAAAGCATACGAATCGAATTTCGAGAACATCCTGAAAGACGAAAAATTCAATATCGACGACGAGCGTTTGAAAGGAGATCACCGTTACGATTTCCAGACGATCGCCGAAGTGATGCTGCCGAAGATCATCAAGAACCCGGAAAATGTGGAAGCGGATCTCGCGAGCGACGTGGAAGAACACCTGCGTTCCATCAACGAGAAGATGAACGAGATCAACGACCACAAACTGAAGATCATCACAGGAATTTTCTCGAAGATCGAAGAAGTGTACAGCGAATACCGCGACCGTATCGACGACATCCGCGAATTCTTCAAGCAGAATAAAATTTCCGGTGGACACTACGTGGAGATCAATTTCGATCCGTCCAAATCATACCCGATCAACTGGATCCGCGCACTCAACAAGAATATCGCGCAGCGTGCGCAGAACATCGGGCTCTTCAAAATGTTCGAGACCGAGAACGAAGGAGCAGACGCGATCATTCTCCGCGCGTTCCTCGAACACAGCGACGGAAAGAACGTGAAGCCGGACATCAAACGCCTCACGAACCCGAAATCGTATTTCGATCTTTCCATCTCGCTCAAAACTCCGAAGGGAGAAGATGCTCCGGGATCGAACGGACAGAACTACACGATGCTCGCGCTCCTTTGTATCGCACGTCTTTCCATCATCGACAACGACAAACTCATGGGCCCGGACCGCAAGATCAAACGTGGCGTTCGTTTCATGACGATCGATGAGGTGGCAGGACTTGGTGAGAACTTCGACATGCTCTATGAGCTTGCGAAGAACTACGATTACCAGATCCTCACGATGACGATCGATCCGATCGGGCGTTTTGAAGAAGGCAAGCAGAATATCTACACGCTGCGGAAGAACAACAATCCTGAATTCCACAACGTGAATCCGACTCCGCTCGCACAATTCAGTTACGATAACATCGTAGAGACGCTCGAGGATTACATCGGGGCGCTGCAGACGCAGAATTAATTACCAATTACGCAATGACAAATGACCAATTGGCTTTAAAACTGATTGGTCATTTTTTCTTAGCTTAGATTCCCGATGAAAAAATATTTTCTTCCACTTGTTTTTCTGACAACAGTTACCGTTTCTGTATGCTATATCAGTTGCACACCGCAACTCGATCCGCCATCACCGCAAGCGGGGAGTTGTAATTTCAGCAGCATGGTGGCAGTGGGTGGAGATTTCATGTCGGGTTATGGAAACGGATCATTGACATTTGAAGGACAGCAGAAAAGTATTCCGGGTTTACTTACACGACAACTCAGATTATTTTCTCCGTGTTATTTTCAGCAGTACCCGATCCCTGCAACTTCTCCCGGGCTCGGATGGAATCTCAAGCCGTGGGAAAACTGGTTCAGCGCGCCATCTTCACTTGGATATCACACCGATTGTCTTGGCGTGAACTCCTTGATGCCGCTTCAGGATTCTGTAAGTAAAACGGATGCGTTTCAGATCATCAACAATGTAAACACCGGAGTTTTGCCTGAAGATCTTTCCGTTCCTTTCGCGAAGATCACCGACCTGTTCGATCCTGCGCTGGGAAATTATTCCACATCACAGAATACTAATCCGTACTATCATCGCATGGCTACCAATCCCGGAGTTTCTACCGCCATCAGGGATGCGTATGTGAAGAACGCGACTTTCTTCACCGCGTGGCTCGGTATGGAAGACATTTACGATTACGCGCAGCTCGGTGGAGCAGGAGTGAGCATTACTTCATCAGCAACTTTTTCCATGTATCTCGATTCTGCTTTGTCGCGATTGACGGCGAACGGAGCGAAAGGCGTGATCGCGAATATTCCTGACTTCCGTGATTTTCCTTTCTACACGCTGGTTCCGTGGAATGGCGCGAATCTCACGCAGAGCAAAGCGGATTCACTTAACGCGATCTACCAGATCAGTTTGCCGAACATTGTTTTTCACGAAGGGAATAACGGATTCGTGATCGCCGATCCGAATGCGCCGAACGGTTACCGCCAGATGCACGAAGGTGAATATATTCTGCTTGATGTTCCGCTCGATTCCATGAAATGTAATTTCCTTGGATTGCTTTTCGGTTCCATGCCTGATCGTTATGTACTCGATAGTGCAGAAGTGGCGAACATCGACGCGGCGATCGCGAGTTACAATTCCATCATCGCGCAGAAAGCTGCGCAATATGGTTTAGCGCTCGTCGATATGAATTCCTATTTCGAACATGTGAACGCGGGAATAAAATGGGATGGTGTGGATTTCAACACTGAATTTGTCACAGGCGGATTCTATTCACTCGACGGTTATCATCCGAATGAAAAGGGATACGCGCTCATCACGAATGAATTCATTGCAGCGATCAACGCTAAGTACGGTTCCACCATTCCAACGCTGAACTGTTTTGACTGCAACGGAATTATTTTTCCGTGATTATTTCCGGTTCAATCGATCCATGTTTTTATGAATGATCTTTTCACCCGGCAACAAACTCCGCTGGATCCTTTTTGCATAACGAATACTGTCGAGAATTTCCTTCTGTTTTTCTTCCACCAGTTCTTTCTGGCGGGAAATGATCCCGTTTGCTTTTTGCTTGTTCCGGTAAGCGCGCATGGAAATGATCGCGACCATCAGCATTAGGGCAAATCCACCGGCGCCACCGAACGTGTATAATTTCTGCTGGCGGATCTCCTGTTCATGTTTCAGTTTGTCCTGCGCGTTTTTTTCAGCGGTGTGGATAGAGTCGGCGGCGTGTTGTTTGTCAAACTGGTATTGCATTTCAATCCGTGTCTGTTTCCGCGTGTTCTCTTCATTCGCGATCGTATCCTTAAGGCTGACATATTTCTTGAAATGCAGATAAGCATCGTTCCATTTTCCTTTGGCCTGGTACAGTTTATAAAGCATATTCTCGATCTGCATTTCCACATCTGCGATACCCTGCGAATCACATTTCGCGGATGCCATTGTCAGGTAGCGCTCGGCCTTCTTAAAATCTCCTTTCTCCATATACACCGAACCAATGTCGCCGAGCGAGATGGCGTATTCTACATCCATTCCCAGCGATGCTTCGAGATCAAGCGCCCTGAAATAATAAGCGAGCGCAGTTGAAAGATCTCCTTTGTCGTCGAACATGCTTCCAAGATTCTCATATTGAATGGCAATACCATTCTGATCTCCGGCCGCGGAATCGATCGACAGTGCTCTCAGGAAACAATCCTCCGCTTTTCCGAATTCTTTTTTAGCATTATAGACATTACCAAGGTTGCCCAGGAAAGTAGCGAGCCGTCCATTATCCCCGATCTCCTGATCCATCTGAATTGCTTTCAGGCCATATTCGACCGCCCTGTCATAATCGCCCTGATCTGCATATACAGAAGCGATATTCCCATTGGAGGAGGCCATTCCTTTTTTATCGGCAGTGGCCTCATGTATAGGTAATGCTTTGAAATGATACACGAGTGCATCGGTGTAATTGCCCTCTGCCGCATAGACCATCGCGATATCATCGAGGACCGTGGCAAGTTTATTTTTTTCAGAATTGGTTCGGCCATTTTTCAAAAGCGCTTCCGCTTTGAAATAGAGATCGAGCGACTGCTGATAATTTCCAAGCAGATACTGAATGCCGCCGAGATTGGTGAAGGACTGTTTTTTTCCGGGAATAAAATTCAGCTGTTCTGCAAGCGCGAGTCCCTGGTTGCCGAGGAGGAGGGCGGTATCTGCGTTGAATTTCCTGTAGGCCCAGGACAGATCGTTCAGCACATTTACCCTGTTCGTGTCGGCGTTGGAAGTACGAAGCGTGCGGAGGAGCGAATCAATTTTCCTGTTCTGCGCGTGAAGGATTCCCGCCGGGAGAAGCAGGGCAATCCATAGAGTCCTGTAAACACTTCTACGCATACTATCTTTTTTGATCTGGAATGTACCGCGAAATATATTTTTCCGTCGGCAATAAACTCTGCTGGATCCTTCTCGCGTAATGAATGCTGTCGAGGATCTCTTTCTGTTTTTCCTCCACGAGTTCTTTCTGCCGGGAAATGATATGATTCGCTTTTTGTTTGTTCCTGAATGCACGGATGGAAATAATGGCAACGATGAGCATCAACACCGATCCAGCGATCCCGCCGTAGGTGTAGGTTTCCTGCTGCCGGATCTCCTGCTGTCGTTTCAGATCATCCTGCTTATTTCTTTCAAGTGTTTCCAGTGAATCGGCCGCGTGCTGTTTATTGAATTGATATTGCATTTCGATCTGCGTCTGCTTCTTTGTGTTCACTTCGTTCGAAAGACTGTCACGATACAGCACCATGAGCAGATAGTGCTCGAATGCTCCTTTCAGATCGCCCATCGTGCTGTCGAGCTGCGACAATTCATTGTAATCATTCTTGAGGCATTCCCTGAATCCGATATTTTTCGACAACGTCTCCGCTTTCAGAAGGAAATCCTGCGAGAGCTTGAATTTTTTCTGTTTCCTGTAAATGCTACCGATGTTCAGGTAGGAAAGCGCTTCACCGGCCTGGTCACCGATCTCGAGACGGATATTCAGCGAGGCGAAATGATTTTTCAATGCTTCCGGATAATTTCCCAGTTCATTGAATACATCACCGATGTTGCTGTAACAGGTCTCTATTCCCGCACGATCGCCGAGATCTTTCCGCATCTGCAGCGAAGTGTCAAGATTTGTCAATGCAGCGGAAAAATTACGCTCCACATCATAAACAATTCCGATGTTATTGTAGCAATCCGCAATTCCTTTTTTATCGCCGATCTTCCTGCGGATATCCAGCGCGAGCGAATAATTTCTCAAGGACTCGGAATAATTCTGCTGGTGTTTGTACACGACCCCGATATTGTTGTACGTATCGGCAATTCCTTTTTGATCGCCAATGGATTCCTTGATCGTCAGCGAAGCGAAATAATTTTTCAGCGCGTCGGGATAATTACCCTGGTCATCATCCACATTCCCGATGTTGTTATACGTCGACGCTTCTCCTTTTTTATTTCCTGCATCATCGGGATAATCAACGTCGATTTTTTTCCGGAGTTCGAGTGAAGTGAAATAATGCTGTAAGGCCTGGGCGTAATTTCCCTGGTCATCATAAACTACACCGGTAATATTATCCGAGAGCGCAATTCCTTTCCGGATGGCGAGATCAGTTTTACCTTTCGTTTTGTTCATGGAGGAAAGTGAATCGCCCAACGCCATTGCGGAATTGACAAAGAACATCGCAGAATCGTATGCGCCCGTATTCACATACGCTCTGGCGAGCCTGTTCAGGTGATCCTGTTTTGTCGTGTCGGGGTGATCAATTCTGACTAAATGTAAAAGTGAATCAACAACATGTTTCTGTGCGAATGAAGTATCCGCATGAAACAGGAATGCGATGGTAAGAAGGACGAAAGAAAAAGGTTTGGCGAGGGGATTCACAAGCGGGATTTTACCTCTCAAAAAGTAACAAAAAAATCCCGCTTATCAGGCGGGATCCCGGATCATTTTCAGATTACCGAAAAATTATTCCACTACCACCTTCGTCGAATAGAATGATTCACCATTGCGTATGTTCACCATATAAATTCCGGAAGGAAGATCTTCGGTATTCACATGCGTTACTCCGTCGGCAGATAGATTTTCTGAACGCACGAGTTGGCCCGTGCAGGAATACATTTCATAAACGAAATCTGTTCCAACGAGTCGTTCCGTGTTGATCGTGAATGAAGAATGTGTTGGATTCGGATAAACGCCAATGAGTGGAGCAAGCGCTGCAAGATTATTCACAGCAACGTTCGTGGTATAACTGCAATCGAGTGGATCGCCGCACACATAATGCACGAGCCAGTTGCGTGAAATGACAAGCGTGGTGTCGTAGTACGCCGCAGGATTTGAACTCGCGCCTGTTACATGTGGTGTGTGATCCTGCCCCCAATAGGTGAAGAAACAATGTTCAACACCAACCTGTGTGAGTTTCGCATCGATGGAATAAGAACCGTCCACCTGCAGGAGCGGATATTGCCCAAGCAGAATGATCTCTGCTGAACCGTAAGGAACAGTGTTATCCTGGTCGCCATGAAACAACATCGCCGGTTCATCACCGGGCTCGATGTAAGCTGTATCACCGATCGCACCGCAGATGTTGATCACGCCCGCGATCTTGGATGAATATCCCGGATTACCGCTCAGTCCTTCGAGTCCGCCATGCAAACCATATTGATTGGTCGTGTCGGCCCAGGATGGAAATTCACTGTTGCGATCGAGATACGCCATGTGCAACCCGATGAATCCTCCTGCGGAAACACCGAGGAAATAAATTTTAGAAGTGTCGATGCGGTATTGATTTCCATTTTCAAAATCTTTCCGCAGAAAACGAACAGCCGCTTTACCATCCTGCACAGCACGCATCACCGCTTCTGTTGCGTCGGTGCTGTCAGGTCCGGGGAAAGGAAAATTCGTCATGCCCACACGATAATCGATGGAAGCGACCACGTATCCCATTTTTGCAAAGTCGTGACAGAACTGCAACACATCTGTTCCTGTTTTCGATCCGCCAAGAAAATTTCCTCCGTGCGCGATGATGATCACCGGGCGATTCGTGCTCGTATCTGCTTGCGGCAAATGCATATCGAGTTTCAGCGAAATGGTCGCGTTCGACATACTCTGGTTGGAACCGTAAACAATATTCGAAACGGTGCTGTCCTGGTAAATGAAATCACGGTAATGAAGTCCGTTGCAGGTTTGTGACTTGAGATTCAAGACCTGTGTGGTGAGAAGGATGGCGAAGAGTAGAATTTTTTTCATGCGGGTATGTTGGAGGTTGAATTTTTCAGATGGAAGCACGGAAACCGAATCCGGGAGCGATCACTCTTGTTTTATAAGTGCCGGCAAACCCGGTTTCGAGATTCTGGTCGTAGCGTTTCATTGCTTCAATGTACAACAATGAAAAATCAAATGAAAGTTTTTTGGTGGCTTTTACGGTCGCTCCGCATGTGATTCCGATACGATCGGCATCCGGCGTTTCCGGGGTAAGATATCCATCCTGCACAGGTGTGTGATCGTAATACGCGCCGAAGCGCACGGTGCAGGAATTATCGATCATGTATTCAGCGCCTCCGCGAATGATGTACGTGTCCTTGTACATGCGCGCCGAATGAACGTCCGCGAGTTTGTCGGTGTTGTCTTTGAAATCAATGTGAAGTGTATCATAAGTGTGCCATCCGACAAAATTGAGATCGAGCGCCACTTTCCATTTGTCACCGGAATATCCCAATCCGAAATTGGTGACCGATGGAAGTTTGATGTTGGAAGAGAATGTGGTGGCTGGAAAATGATCGGCGAGGGAAGAAGGTACTTTGAATTCAGCGGAACCGTCTTTCACTTCTACATTCACGGATGAGCGATAAGAAATTCCCGCGCTGAAATGATCGTTGATCTTGAAAAATAGTCCTGTGTTGAAACCCATTCCCGAAGCAGAACCATCGAGTGTTGCTTTTCCGTAAGCTCCCGTCGAATCCTGAACAGGAATCTGCTGCTGCAATTCAAATCCGCCGATTGCGTAAATATATCCGAAACCAATTCCGATGCGATCGTTCACTTTACAGGAAACGGTCGGCTGAATGAAAATCGTCTTCAATGAAATTTCCTGGATGAGCGCCGCGCCTTTCCAGTCATCGGGCCATGCTGCTTTACTTCCGAACGGAGTATACACCGCAAGGCCGATATCGAAATTCTTTACGTGATAATTCACGTACAACTCGAACGGAGTTCCCACATCATGTTTCATCGAGTCGGTATAAACTCCGGGAGCAGGTTCGAGATAGATGGTGCGATGCGCGATAAGATTTGTTCCGGCTGTGATCTCGAATTTATGTTCGAGAAATGGAGTGATGCCCGGATTGAAAAACAGCGAAGCATTATCGGTCATCAATCCTGTTCCGCAATGCCCCATTCCCATCTGCCGCTGACCCTGCGCGTTCAATTGAAATCCCCCGGCGTGCAGGATGATGGAAGAAAGAAGAAGGAGGAAGGAAAGGAGTAAGCGGTGCATTCTCAAATGTAATTATTGAATATGGAATTTCAGCACCCTGAAAGAAAAACATTGCTGTCCGAAGAATGAAAGGAAGGGCGAACCGGGATGATCTGTTATTCCCGACCGATATGTTACCCGATCACTTCATCGGACGATGACGAATTGTTTTGTGCTGGGAGAATCTTCGGCATCCAAAACAGTAAGAAAATAGATTCCCGGTTTGAAGGCACTGACATCGATATAGTAGTGATCCGTGGATCGTGATTCAGATTTTACCGGAATCGATCTCCCGATCGCATCGGTGATCCGGAATGCCGGGTTTTTATATACAGATTCATTAGTAGAAACATAAATATGATCTGTTGCCGGATTTGGAAAAATGTTGATCCTGCCGGGGAATTCATTTTCTTTTACAGCAGCAATATTGCCAAATCGCATAACGGAGACGGTGGCGTACGGAGTTGTTCCATCATACACAGCCGCGTAAATATTACCTGCATGATCGATCGCGGTCCGGTTTCCGGCAGATCCGATATTGGCAGCATATTCAAATATATTGTGCCAGGACAGATTTCCCGTTGTATCATAGACCGAGATCTCTCCGCCGTACTGCTGTGTGAGAGTGTCGAATTTATCTCCCCCGAAAACAAGGTGACCATACGGATCTTCAGAAACTCTCCAGGAAATGGAAGCGACGCTGTCGTAAGCAGGATTTATCCATTGCGTATTTCCATTCGCGTCGAGCAGCATGTTTATTTTGTTGTTCCATATTTCGCCTGCGATGGCAAACTTTCCGGTATGAGTGATAAGAAAATCCGCGGGTGTATAAGTGCAATTGACGGTGATGTGCAAATAGCTGGAGATGTTCATCGTTTTCGTCCATCTGAAATTTCCGGCGCTGTCGAATTTCATCACGTAAAAACTGAAAGGGTAGGTGGTATCACATATCCCGCAGATGGCAACCTCTGAATCATTATAAGTTCTGATGAATAGTGGAAAATCGTATTGCATGGCGCTCGAGGTTTGTGCCCATTCGAAAACTCCGCCTGTAGTGTAACGCAACGCAGTCGTTGCAATGCCGTAAGGGTTAAGGCGGCTTTGCACACAAACGTAAATATGCCCCGAATGATCCAGCACAATATCTCTGCCCGCGTCGACATCCGATCCATAACTGTATGCGCGTCGCCATTTCAGTGCTCCGGAAGAATCAAACTTCATCACCTGCACAGAGTCCCATGTAGTGAAATTAGAAACCATGTACAGATTTGAAGAATCGTCGCTAACCAGTTTGTTCGGCCCGGAGGCAAAGGATTGCGGTGCAAAATCAAAATCACGCATCCATTCCGTGGCACCGGCAGAATTTATTTTGATCAATCGAAAATCATAAACGCTGGTACTGGTATTCCAGATATCAGCCTCAATATAAACGGCTCCATCGTGTGCGGGCAGCATTTCAATTATTGAATGTAATGGGTATGAAAAATGATAGTTCCATTGCAGCATGCCCGATGGATCGTACTTCACAATGAACTGTCCCGTATACGCCTGTTGAGACGCAATTGTATCCATGCAATTGTACATGTAATAGCTGTTCCCCGCTGAATCAACCTTAAAATCGGCAGTTCCTGCAGACATTGTATTCGTGCCTAAGTCCGACTGCCAGATAGGTGTGTTTTGAGCATTCAGAATTTCGGGAATGATGGAAAGAAAGAAGAATACAGTACTAATGGGGTTAGTAAGGCGCATAACCAAATCTACAAAAAGAAGAATAAAAACGGAAGGGCCATTGATTTATGCAACAGGTATGAATGTCCTTCACTGCATTTCTCACCTTTGAAATCAGAAAAAGATCAACGACCGATTAAACCTTTCCCTCAACCGCGTGTCTTATTACCAAACATCCGCTAAAAGGTACCCGGTTCCAACTACTAACTACTCAATACTCACTACTAAATACTATTGACCATGAACGCTCAGAAATTCTTCGCCGCGACAATCGGAATAGCCATGATCGCAGCCATCTCATTCACCTCTTGCCAGAAAGACCAGCAGGAAGAAGAAACTTCTTCTGCCGAAGACAATTCCATGATGGAACGCACCGACCACGATATCACTTCGATGTCGGCACAGGCTTCTGATATGAACGGAAGCAGCATGTCTACTTACCGTTTGGGCGACCAGGACATGATCCTTTCGCTCGGATGCGCAACAGTCACGCACGACACGATCAATCACGTCACGACTATTACGTTCAATGGCGGCACCTGCCAGGACGGACGTGTGCGCAGTGGATCCATTT
>DATJEX010000003.1:0-4490 GCA_035496135.1 Bacteroidia bacterium | reverse complement strand
TTTCAAAAGTTCTCTTTTTTAATTGCGGAACAAATCTGTCATTCTCAAAATAGATTTCGACCAGTTCTCCGGATATTTTGGCCTTCGTAGGTTGACAATTATTCGCGAAGAAGTTTCTCATGTCATTTGAACTCCTCCATTTTGCCTTTAACCTGACTTCCTTTTTCAATTCGCCATTTGCAACTTCAATCTCATCAAGATTCTCGATGTTCTCCTGGCTGCCTTCTATTTTCCTCGTCTTTTTATAGATCCCATCCGGAATATTATTACACTTTAACCCGGCAGGAAAGGTTATGACGGGCATACTTTGATCCGCGTTGCCGACAGTTCCCCTCGAAACCGTCATTTTTTCATTCTGATCGATTTTCAAGGAAGAAAAATCCTTTGAGTAACACAGGCAATACTCGTGTTTGGAAACAGTGAAATTCGATGCAATCTCACTTGCTCTTTTCACAATGATCTCAGAGATAAAATTCTCCTCGCCAAAAATCTCATTCATGATCAAACGGAGATTGTGGACTTCATTGTCATCAATATGAATGAAAATAATTCCATCCTCACGCAACAGATTTCTTGCAAGAAATAGTCGGGGATACATCATGCTCAGCCAGTTGCTGTGAAAATGTCCGCTGTCCTTACTGTTTTTTCTGAAGAATCCTTCTCTCATCAACAAGCCTTCTTCATCCTTATCCCCTATCCTTTTCAAATAATCCTCTCTACTCTCTTTGAAACTGTCAGGATAAATAAAGCTGTCACTTCCCGTGTTGTACGGGGGATCAATGAGAATGCATTTTATTTTGCCGTAATAGGCCTTCTGCAATATTTTGAGCACCTCCAGGTTTTCCCCTTCAATGAAAACATTTTCTGTCGTATCAAAATTTATGGACTCTTCAACGACAGGCTTTAATGTTGCCGTAGTAGATTGTTGTAGAACTTTAAATGATTCCGACTTACCCGCCCAATTCAGGACATATCGTTCGTTCCGGAACTCAAAGTTTTCTCTTCCAAGCGTTGCTTGTAGTTTTTCCCAATCAATTTTCCCTTCCGTGATTACTTCCGGAAACAGCTTTTTCACTTTATCAAGCTGAGTAGTAAGTATATCAAGGGATTCTCCGTCCATTTTCTGGGCATTACCCCGTAAATATCCTGTAAGTATACATTATTGTCTTTAAAAGACAAAATAGAGTCCTAATAAGACATTTTCTACCCTTGAGGATTAGGAAATTTGCCTCGTGAACAAAAAAATCGGGGAACGAATCCGGAGAATCCGCGCGGGGAAGGGCCTAAGCCAGGCCAATGTTGCTGAAGACCTGGGAATCACCAGCGGGGCCTATGCGAAGATCGAAAGAGGAGAAACCGATGCCAGTTCAAGCCGGTTGATGAAAATTGCCGAAGTGCTGGAAGTCAACATCCGCGATTTTTTCGAAGACGTTTCGGCGAATAAAGTGATGGAAGAAAAAAATCCCTACGGATTCGCGACGAAGGAAGAAGTGAATACGCTCAGCAAAAATATCCAGGCGCTGATGAGGGAATTTGAAAAGCTGAAGATGGAACTGACTTCGAAGAGCAGTATTAAGAAGAAGAGGAAAGCAACCTGAAATAGTTCACTTCAACTGCACCTGGCTCAGCGTGATCATCTCAAATTCTCCCGGCCGTTCCACCGCCACTTTCAACGTCACATTAATTCTGTTATTCAGCACATCCTCTGCGGTCATGGTAGTCATGAGCCCGCATTGAACAGAAAAGGAATCAGGGAATGTATCACCCAACAGGATTTTCTCATTGAAAGTTGGAATGAAATACTGCTCCATATTCGCGCAGATCGTCATCCAGGTCTCCGCATTATTCGGGCAAAAAATGTATCCGCGCAAAATGCTGCTTGCTGAATCTTCGATGAGCGCTAATTTTTCCTCCCGGCTCATTTTCCGTCACGTATCTTTTCCAGCTCCATGATATCAATAAGATCCCTTGGCCTTCCAAGCGCTCTCTTTTCTTCAATGAGATTGTTGATGTGAAGGAATCTCAGGGGAATTCCATTCAAATCAACTGCCGGTGCTATCTCATAACACTCCACAAAACGCTCTGCAGAAAATCCCTTCATGAATGTCATAACGTCCAGCTCGAAACCGGAATTGAGCATAATAGAGGACCAACCGGGAATCAATTGTGTTGTCTCTATTTCTTCATAGTCACCCACACCAATTGATTTAAGGACAGCTCGGAATTTTTTCCGGTTATCCAGTGTATCCTCCAGCCATATATCAGCATCAGCAGTGCTACGGACAAACCCATTCAGGTTAACAGCAAAACCACCGACCATGATATACCTGACCTTATTCTCGTGGAGACTTTTCCATAACGCAAACAGCTCTTCGTCAAAAAAGTCCATTGAAATTATTATTTGACCGGCTCTATTCTGCGCGCGTTCTTCAGCATCATACTTATCCTGATCAAACGCAGCATTAACTCATAGCGTTCAAGCGGAGTACGATTCTTCGCAATCCGGCGTTTATCCTCTTCAGATAGAAATAAGATCTTCTTCTTTTCCACGATCAGCTTTTTATGAATAAAAAGCCCCTCTCCGCCGGAGAGGGGCCGGTGAGGTCAAGCATTCACCAATCCCAATTTCTTCTTGATTCCCGCTGTCGTGATCGAACCCGGTCTTTCGATCGGATGCCCGAGCGCGCGGTCCCAGATGAGCGATGCGAGTACGCCGAGTGAACGCGACACACCGAAGAGAACCGTGTAGAAATCAAATTCAGTGATGCCGAAATGCATGAGCAACGCACCGGAATGCGCGTCCACATTCGGCCATGGATTTTTAATTTTTCCTGTCGACTCGAGGATCGGCGGAGCGACTTTGTAGATCATCTGTACGATCTCGCAAAGATTATCCACACCTTTTACATCCTTGATGTAGCGGGTGTAAAAATCCTGTTGTGCGGCGAAACGCGGATCTGTTTTGCGGAGCACTGCGTGGCCATAACCAGGTACGACACGTCCGTCCGTCAATGTTTTATGTATATAATCCGCGATCTGTTGTTCCGTTGGAAGATCCGCACCGATCTCTTTCTGCATGTTCAGTATCCATGCGATCACTTCCTGGTTCGCGAGTCCGTGCAATGGTCCGGCGAGTCCGTTCATTCCTGCAGCGAATGCGAGATAAGGATCGCTCAGTGCAGAACCCACAAGGTGCGTCGTGTGCGCCGAAACGTTTCCGCCTTCATGATCCACATGAATGGTCATGTACAAACGCATCAATCGTTTTACATCGAACTCATCGAATCCCATCATGTGCGCGATGTTCGCCGCCCAATCCAGTTTCGGATCCGGTTCAATGTGCACATCGTTCTTGTATTTTTTTCTGTAGATGTAACACGCAATGCGCGGCAATCGGGCAATAAGATTCATCGAATCTTCGTACGTATAATCCCAGTAATCTTTTTTGTTGATGCCTTCTTTGTATGCTTTTGCAAAAAGAGATTCCGTCTGCATCGCCATCACCGCGATCGAGAACATCGTCATCGGGTGTGTGGCAGCCGGAAGTTTTTCAAGCGTATCAAAAACATGCTTCGGAACGATCGCGCGGCGTGCCCACTCATTTCCCAGCGTATATACTTCTTCCTTTGTCGGAAGATCGCCGGTAAGCATCAGGTAAAATATTCCTTCCGGCAGTGGCTCTGTTCCACCAGGCGCCTTCGGAAGTTTTTCTCGCAGTTCAGGAATGGAAAATCCGCGGAAACGGATTCCTTCTTCCGGGTCGAGTTTGGAAGTTTCAGTGACGAGGCCGGTCATACCTTTCATGCCCTGGTAAACCTGCGCCACGGTGTACTCACCTAATTTTTTATCACCATGTTCTTTGATCAGCGCTTTCACTTCAGCAGCCATCGGCTTTGCTTTCGCGATGAATTTTTCTTTGAGAGAATCCATATGTTAAGAGAAATATTTCTTGATAAAATTATCCGGCACACCGAACAGAGTCGAGCGTGTGCCTCTAAATTAGAAAGATTTCCGTTGGTAATCTGAAGATCGGAGAAGAATATTATTGTTCAGGAACCATGATGTTAAGCATGCGCATACTTCTTGGGAGCAAGGCCTGTTGCTCAGCAAAAAACCACCTGTTCCCCTGCAGTGCTGTCATGAAGCAGAGCTTGCTCTCGCTTCATGGCTGCTACTGCAGGGGGGCTGGGAATTCCGGTTCATTGCATCAAAATACCGGTGCCCGCACGTGCCCATCACAGGAACGCCCCGCTGGGACGTTGAAAAATGGAACGCACCGTTGGTGCTACCATATGGATACCCCGATGGGGCATTGCGAAAGATTACGAATTTTTTTCTGTGACCTTGCACCAAACATTCCACAATGAAGTCAGCTTCGCTGTACTTCATTGCCGCCTACTGCGCGTTGGATTGTGCGCCGGCTATCGCGCGTATTTGAATTTCTTTCCCCAGTATCTTGCCGATGCACCCAGCTGTACTTCTATTCGCAG
>DATJEX010000002.1:0-8939 GCA_035496135.1 Bacteroidia bacterium | reverse complement strand
CCACCACCTCATTCACCCCCGGCACCATTCTCTTCAGCAACGCTTCAATTCCGGCTTTCAAGGTGATCGTAGAAGAAGGACATCCGCTGCAGGCTCCGCGCAGTTGAACTTTCACAACTCCGTTCTCAAATGATTCGAAGGTGATGAGTCCGCCGTCCTGTTCTACCGCGGGACGGATATATTGTTCCAGCACTTCCACAATTTTCATTTCCACTTCGTTCTGCGGAACGGAATGTTCGGTGAAAACGGAAGTTGTCTTTTCAAATGTGTTATCGGTCGCAATTTCTTTCGTCGGGATCTCTTCGATGATGGGATTTCCTTTCATCAGGTATTCGCGCAGGAATTCCCGCATCTCGAGTGTGATGTCGTCCCAGGAAACCGTTTCATTCTTGCTGATGGTGATGAAATTGGCGGAAATGAAAACGCTCTTCACGAACGGGAACTGGAAAAGTTTAGCGGGAAGCGGCGCCTTCGCTGTTTCTTTCGCGGAAGTATACTGCGCGGTCGCGCCTTCGGCAATGAGCATGTGATTCGACACGAACTTCATCGAAGAAGGATTCGGCGTGCTTTCGGCATAAACGACTACGGGGATATTCTTGGTTTCCATACAACAAAGGTACGGCTACTGTACGAACTACGAAATGCGCGAATTACGAAATACCAACAGGTCGAATAGTACGAAAACCCGGTTGCGCTGCGTTCCCTTTCGTATTTCGTTCCCTTTCGTATTTCGTTCCCTTTCGTACTTCGTAGTTGGTGCATTTCGTAGTTCGTACAGTAGGATTCTTATTGTACGCCACGGAACAGGCAGATAAGTACGCAGGAGACGAAATATTTGATCAAGTGTACCAAAGTTCTGTATTACTGATTTTCGGAGGGTGGAGGAAATAATACCTTTGTATCCAGCATCCATGAAGACCCCGAGTTCAACCCCACCCATGAATACAGACCGAACGAAGAAGCACATCTTAAGTACCGGGATCTCCTTCTTAGCGATCTTCTGTGTTTTCTTTTCGCTCGGTTTGCGCAAGCAGGAATTACCGCTCGATCTGAAACGTGTGGAAACAGCGGAACTGATCTGGCCGGAAAATACGATTCCGCATACGCATGTGAGACAACAGCATTACGGACTTCATTTTCGTCCCGGAACTTTTATTGTCTACTCCGACACGGATAAAGTCTTTGCTCCCATATGTGCGAAGGACACTTCCATTAAAAAGATCTTCCTTTTCGGTGATTCGCAGGTGGAATTCCTGCGCACGTCGGTTTATAATTTCTGTCTCGACAATAAGTATCAATTGGTCGCGGCGATCGCGTGGTATGGTTCCACCACCGAAGCGTGGGCGAATTGTGATACACTGGATGCTTATCTCGAAAAATACAAACCGGATTTTGTGATCTGCGCGCTTGGATTGAATGAAGTACTTACGCCAAGCGTGGAGCCGAGAAGAAAATATATCCGCGCAATTACCGGCAAGATCGCCGCGCATCATCTTCCTTATTACTGGATCGGTCCGGCGGCGTGGACAAAAGATTACGGGATCGTGCGCGTGATGCAGGAAGAACTCGATACATTATTCTACCCTTCCGATCGTTTGGTGCTCGATCGTGCTCCCGATAAACGTCATCCTTCGATGGAAGCTTCGAAGATCTGGTTCGACAGTGTGGCGGATGCGATGTCCATTCATACGGCTGTTTCGTTCACGAACAAGGTGCATGATTACCGGAAAGTGGAGAACAGTCCATTCATCGCACTCGGCACGCACACCGCAAAATAGAAATGGTCGACTGGGGCGCCCTCAAAAGAATTTTCTGGAATAGCGCGGGAGAACCGCTGTTGTTTCATTCCGGTCTATTCCTTTTCATCTTCAGCGTTTTTCTCATCGCGTATGCAGCAGTGGCCGACAAGATCACCACGCGGAACGCGCTGATCACGATCTTCAGTTTTTATTTTTATTACATGACCAGCGGACTTTTTCTCATCCTGCTGGTAACGACGATCTCGCTCGACTATTTTTTTTCATGGCTCATCACGAAGCAGAAAAGGAATTGGGCGCGAAAATTTTTTCTCGCCTGCGGGATCCTGTTCAGCCTTTCTTTCCTGCTGTATTTCAAATACCGGAATTTTTTTCTTGGAAATGTGAATCAGTTCTGGGGAACACATTTCACGCTGATCAAACTCGTTCTTCCAATAGGAATTTCCTTCTACACTTTTCAGTCGATCAGTTTTCTCGTTGACACTTACAAGCGCAAGATGGCTTTCCCGGGTTATGGCGAATACCTGATGTACATGTCGTTCTTCCCGCATCTCATCGCCGGACCGATCGTTCGCGCTGCAGATTTTCTTCCGCAAGCGGCGAGAAAGATCTCTGTTTCAAAAGAAGACGTGAATGAAGCATTGTATCTCATCTCGAAAGGACTGATCAAGAAAGCGATCATCGGCGATTTCATTGCGCAATATTCCGATGTGGTGTTCTCGCAACCCGCTGGATTCACCGGGACGGAAAATATTCTCGCGACACTCTGTTACACCTTCCAGATCTTTTTTGATTTCAGCGGATACACGGATATGGCGATCGGTATCGCGCTGCTGCTCGGTTTTCGTCTCGGCGTGAATTTCCGTTCGCCCTATCGTTCGCTCAACATCACGGAATTCTGGAGGCGCTGGCATATTTCCCTTTCATCCTGGCTGCGCGATTACATTTACATTCCGATGGGTGGAAATGCGAGAGGATTATTTCTTCAGCTGTTTTTTCTTCTCGTAACAATGCTCATAGGCGGATTCTGGCACGGTGCCGACTGGAAATTTGTTTTCTGGGGTGGCGCACACGGAATTTTGCTCATGCTGCACAAACTGAACATGCGTGTGATTCCAGCAGTGAAACCAAAAGTGATCCGCGCGATCTTCAAACCATTCCGATGGGCAGTCACTTTTTGCTGCGTGGCGCTGCTGTGGATCCCTTTCCGCGCGGCGAGCATGTCCGATGCGCTCGTGATGTACCGTTCCGTTTTCCACGGGATCGATCTTCACATGGCGAAATTGATCGCGTGGAATAATCCGCTCCTGCTTTCCATTTTCGGAATTGGCGTTATACTTGCATTGTTCTCTCCGGCCATTAAGACATTCACGAGAAGAACTTATGACAAAAGCCATTTCATCGTCAAGATGCTTGCGATGGTGATCATCATCCAGGTCATCATCCAGATGCGTACTGCCGATGTACATCCGTTCATTTATTTCGATTTCTGATGCACAGATCTTTTCTGATCATATTTTTTTATTTCTCCTCTATTCGTCTTGCGATCGCGCAGGACACGATCATCAATGTGCGGAATGATTCCATCGCGAACAGTGTTTGTCTGCAGGCAGCGATGACAAAATTGAAAACACTTAAAGCAAATTCAGATTCTTCTTTTGTTGTCGTTCACTTCGGTGATTCACACATCCAGGGCGATTTCATGACCGGGCTTATCCGGAAAAATCTCCAGCAGGAATTCGGTTCCGCCGGCGACGGAATTCTTTTTCCGTACAGCGCGTTCAAAGGCTACGGGCCGAAAGATTTAACAACTGTGATCACCGGAACCTGGAATTACGCCAACCTCGTGAAGAATCCTGAAAAATACCCGATCGGCATCACCGGGCACACGATGGTCACCAATGATAAACATGCAGGTGTTTCTTTTGTTTATGATCCGGCCGACGAAGTGGCAAATGGAAACGGGAAGAATATTGACAAAGTCACCATCTGGCATGGCAGCGGAAATTTCAGAATGAAACTCGTGAAGAACGGAAGCGGCGATTCGCTCGTGGAGGACACAACGAATTTCGCGAACGGTTTGCGCCGTGCTTTCATCTTCAATTATAAGATCGGAACGGAATTGAAAATTGTTTTCGATACGACAAGTACAGATTCCATTTTCAATTTTCACGGAATTTCGTTTGAACAGAATGCTCTGCGCGGATTGCAATATCACCGCTGCGGAACGGTCGGTGCAACTTTTCTCCAGCTCATCAAGCAACAGGAACTTACACTTACGCAGCTGCACGAAGTGAATCCCGACCTGGTCATTTTCTCTTATGGTTCGAATGAATCGTACGATACAAATTTCAGTATTGAAGAATACCGCACCAAAGTCACTGCATTCATTGAACGGATCAAAAAAGAATTCCCGGGTGTCAATATCATCTTCACCGATACACCGGATACACGTTCACGCAACCGATATCCGGTCAACACGATCCCGATCAACACGGCGCTGCGCGAAATTGCAACTTCATCCTGTTGCGGTTTCTGGGATCTGAATACGATCATGGGCGGAAATCATTCGATCATCTTCTGGCTCGGTGCGGGACTCGGCGCGAAGGATAAATTACATTTCACCAGGACAGGTTATGCATTGCAGGCAAATCTTTTCTCACTCGCGCTGCTTGATATTTATTCGCGGGAAGACAGCAGCGCTGCGATTTTGTGCGACACGCTTCGTGCGCGCATAGATCGGACCTTGCAAAGTATTCCGGGAAATGTTGTGGCGAAAGGAAGTGATGTTGTTCCGGTTACAGGTTCTTCGAATGATGTGACGCATGTGGTGAAGAGTGGTGAATCTCTTTCACTCATCGCGCAACAATATCATGTTACCGTGAACCAACTCTGCGAATGGAATGACCTGAAGGAAAATTCCATTCTGCATGTGGGCCAGAAGATCGTGATAAAACGATCGGGAGGCTGATAGAAAACTTCTGCTTATTTCTTCAGAACCGGAATGGAAACCGTTTTATTGTCCGCAGTGACGTTCACGAAATAAAGTCCGGGTGCGAGTTGTGCAGCGTCATTCAGCTCGTAATGCTGTTCGCCGGAAACCTGTTCGGTGGTTTCTGAAAAAAGAATTCTTCCGAGTTCATCGATCACTGCGATCTGCACGGTAGAATTTTTGTCAAGCTGATAATTCACGTGCAATGCTCCATCGAACGGATTCGGATAAACACTGGCTGAGAAATTTTCCTGCTGAACTGTTTTGATCCCGGTGATGTCGGTATTGTTTTTCAGAATTCTTCCATTTGTCCCAACGATATAACACGTCGAAGGGTCGGCCCAACAGACTTTGTTCAGATCGCAATTTGCACCGGGAACAGAATCCTGCAGCCACCACGCTCCGCCATTGTTGGTGCGATAGATGAAATTGTCGTCACCGCAAATGATACCGGAATTATCGCTTCCGAATTTCACCGAGTTCAGGTTTCCGACGGAAGGAGTGTAGAATTCATTCCAGGTCAAACCTGCATCCGCCGAATAGATCGCGAGCCCGCTTTCACCCACGCAATACGCGTTGTTCGTCGTGCCTGCATAAGCGATTCCGCGCGGCATGAAAAATCCGAAATAAGGTTGTGGAAAATAATTCCATGTTTGTCCGCCATCTGCCGTAATGCCCATGTAACCGCCATCGCCGATCACCCAACCGGTATTCGCGTAAATGAAATCAAGATCGGTTATCGGTAATGTCGTTCCACTGTTCAGGGTGTCCCAGGTCAATCCTCCGTCAAGTGTGTTGTAAAGTCCTCCGTCTTTTCCGCCGAGAAAGAATGAGCTGTTCGTTGGCATGGAAATGGAAGTGATGTCTTCGCTGGTGAATTTCGGCGTGATCATGATCCAGGTCAATCCGCCGTTGATGCTCATGAAAACTTTTCCGCTGTCACCCGCTGCGAGTCCTGTTGCATTCGCGAAGAAACAAACCGCGTTGAGTCGTGGCAATGAAAAATTCGCAGCCGCCGCAGGCCACGTTGTTCCTCCATCGATGGTGTAGAAAATTTTTCCGGTATTGGTTGTCGCATCATATCCCACCACGACTCCGCTGTCAGCAGAATAGAAAGCGCCGCTCGTGAAATTGGTGGTCGTGTTGGTGATGAGTGTGTCCCACTGTGCTTTCAGTGTGAAAGGTGAAAGAGCAATTGCGAGAGAAAGGAGTGCGAAAAGTTTTTTCATAAGGGTCATTTCCTGATCACAGGAATAGAATAAGTTTTGTTGTTGTAATTCACCGAGAGGAAATAAATTCCCGTTGCCAGTTGCAGTTCATCCGCGTTGATGTAAAGCTGGTGTGTCCCGGAATTTTCTTTTTCATTCAGGAGTTCAATTGTTTTTCCTGCAGCATCGTGTAATTGAATGCGAACGCTGGAATTTTCCGCGATGGAATAATTGAAAGTGAAATTCCCTTCGGAAGGATTCGGGTAAACATTCGCAGAAAATCCATCTTCGTTGATCATCGTTGTATTCAGCATCAGGTCGATCAATACACCATCACTCGTAAAATTGGGTGTGATCAATCCAGCGCCATCTTCAGCGCGAACGGAAAAATAATACCACTGGCCATTGGTAAGCGAAAGATTGCTGAGAAAAGCAGAATCATTTCCAACTGTGTTCGTCCAGTTCACCACATCGGAATCGCCCGCTGTTGTTCCGAGTGCGTAATAATAAGTGGACAATCCGGAATTCGGATCGGTGGTGGATGACCAGTTCGCATCGAGCGTAGTTGATGAATTGGAAACATCGATGTCAGTCGAATTTCCGTCGTTGATCGTCGCGATCGGTAATGGAGCGGTCCAGTCCACATTCACATCCTGGTAAGCGACCGAAGAAAGATTGTTCGCCGAATCGCGCACGATGGACTTCACTCTTCCGGATGGAGTAGAAGGATCCGGATTCTGATAACGGATCATGCACGATGCGCAATTTCCAACGGTGATCGTTTGCGGCGTGTTGGAATAACGTGAGCGATACACTTTGAAATTATCTACCTGCCAGTCGCAATTTCCGCTGCGGAAGGAAACATAACTTCCCGTGGAGATCGGCGAAGGATCGATCCAGTTCCCTACGTAAATATTATCCTGGTACACATCGATCTCGCCGGTAACACGATCGTAAATGACTTTCCAATCGTACCATTGATTCGCGTTCACTGTCATCGGAACAGAATGTTCAAGTGTGAAAACATCGTTCACCACTTTGTACCATTCACAAACAGATTGATCGACACGGAACCAGACGAAATAATTATTGCCTCGATTCGTGAGTGTTGGCTGATCGACGAAGAAATGCAATCCTGCACGACGATTATTTCCTGTTCCATCAATTTTTCCTGCCCAGTTGTAGAGATATTTATTCGAGAGATTCTGCGCGAGCGGAGCATAAATATTCGTGTTCGTGAGACTCTGGTCGGTTTGATTCAATGCGCCGTTTGTCAATGTCCACGTTCCGGTCACACCGCTCCATTCTGAATTGATGGAGGCAAGATCGAAATTGTCGGAGAAGAATCCCTGCGTGTTATTCGCGCGCCAATCTGTTCCGTCGTAATCGATCACCTGGTAAAAACTTTTTTCGAGTCCGCTTCCGCCTGCATTATCTGCTTCGGAAAAATCGGCGGTGAAATCCTGCGTCTGCCAGATTCCCGCAATGGAAACAGAAGTTGTCGGAGCTACCGCATCGGCAGAAACAATTTGTGTACTGTTCCAGGAAGCGCTCCAGCCCGTATTGTTCGTGGCGCAATCCGAACGGAATTCAAAAGTGAGCGAACCGCCACTCGAAGTAATTGTTCCGGGCGAATTCGTTCCGGTGTAATAACCAATGAGCGGTGCGTTGATATCTGCGCCGTCATAAATGAAAAGATAATCCCACGTGTTCTCAACATCAAAACTGTTGAAGTTGATCGTGATCGAAGAAGCATTCGCAGGCGCGATCGTCCAGATACTTCTTTCATTATCGGAATAATTCGCTGTTGGTCCGCCGAGATCATAAAAATTTCCGGAAGCAGTGGTGAGCATTCCCGCAGCGGGAGGATTGTTGTTCACGAGCTCGTAGAAATATTCCCAATCCCAATTCGGACCCGGATCGTTGTGTGTTTGATTCGGAAAATGCTGGTGTCCTTTTATTTTGGTGCAGGCTCCGGGAATAGAACTCTGGTTATAATACGTTGTCGCGAGCCATGGCCAGTAACCACAGCGCAACGGGTCAATGTTATTGCTCGAACAGATGTCGCGCACGAGTGCGGATGATCCCGCGTACATCGCGTTCGTGTACCAGCCCGTTTGCGACGCGTAACCTTCGTGTTCAATTCCGATCGTATAGGGATTTTCTGTTCCCACATGCCACGCTTTATTCGCTTCGAGCACCATCTGCGTTACCTGTCCATCGGAAGAGCGCACCACATAATGCGCCGAAACCTGCGCCGCGCAATTCTGGAACCAGGAAATTGCTCCCGCGTAACTTCCTTCAATATCGTGAATGGTCACAGCAGTGATCGCCATAGTTCTTCCCACTGTGTAATTGCACGAAGCGGCAGGATTCCAGATGGCTGCAGGATAATCGGCCGATTGAATACCATTGGAAGAATTGTCGTAGCGAAACGTGTTTCCATTATTATCAGAAATGGCATCACGCGATATCGAAATATTTTTCGCGGAAAGAATTTTGAAATTATCTGTGCCGAATAAACTATTCAGATTCACATCCCATTTTGGAAAATTGTACGCAGCAGCATAATCCGCGTTGTTCAGAAAAGTGAAGATGTCGTAGAGCCATGTATCCTGTACGAATTGCTTTTTTGAAGCAGAGATACTGTCGTCGGATTGTTGCGCCAATGGAAATTCATTCAATTGCTTCAGTGCGATCTCCACGCGGTATTCAAGTGGAATATATAAATCTGAAAACCCTGTTTCGAGCGCGTTGTCAAGGTTGAAACAGTAAGCATACGCGAGAATACTTTTTTCAGGACTTGATTTAATTTCATCAATGGTGTATCCCGAAAGCTGGGCGATCGTGACCAGGTTATTCCTGAACCAGTTCTGTCCGTCTTCCATCAATCCCATCACCGAATATTTCACCGGCATTCCGATACAGCCGGTCTCATCACCGGTCAGCTGATTGAATTTTGTATTGGTGAATGCAACAGCT
>DATJEX010000001.1:0-2707 GCA_035496135.1 Bacteroidia bacterium | reverse complement strand
AACGGAATGCGTTTGTGCCTGCGCGAATGCACAGGAAAAAAGGGAGATCAGAAGGGGAATGAGTTGTTTTTTCATGCTCTGCCGGGGCTGTGCAAATGTACGAACAAGTGCTGTGGACGAGAGACCTGAAAGCAGGCATTTTACAAAGAAATGCTAAATGGAAAAAACCGCAGATGAACGGTGAAAAATTCACACATTCACCTGCAGTGAATACTGATCCTGGCAATGAAAACCGGGAATTATTTGATACCGGCGAACATGCTGTTGAAGAGATCGCCGAGTACAGGTATGCCTTCCATTTTTCCGCCCGCTGCATTCACGATCCCGAGGATCAGCAAGGCGAGTAAACCAAGATTGAGCAACGGCACGAACCAGAACAACATGGGTATGATGAAAAGGATCATCACATACAGGAACGCGAGCAGCACACCTGTGCACATGAGGCCGAGTCCCTGCCGGATGTGGAAAGAAGCGAATTTTGATTTGGTCGTTCCATTCAGAACGATCGCGATGATCCAGCCGATGAGTGTACAATAGGCGAGGATCGCATTTGTTTTGCCGGCCTCAATATCTTTTTGGTCGGGCATTGGTGTAGCGTCTGTCATGGGTTTGGCGTTTCGATAAATATAGTGAATAAGCGTTGTTTCTTATTCAGAATATTTTGAACCGACTTCCGCGATCTTCGCTTTCATCATTTTTTCATTCACGGTACCGCAAACATTAAAACGGATCATTCCGTGTTTGTCAATGATGATGTGTGTAGGGTAACAATTATTGTAAAAATCGCCGTGGATCGGAAGTCCGCCTTCCACGAGATGATAATTGAAGTTGTGCCTGGAAATAATGGAATCGGCTTTTGGAGTGTTTTCAAAAACTACAGAGATAAAGATCACACTGTCTGATGAAAAATCCGATGGAAGTTTGTTCAGCTCCGTCAATTCCGCGTAACAGGCCGGGCAGTAGATGGACCAGAAATTAAGTACAACGATTTTTCCGCGAAGACTGTCGCTTACCCAGTGATTCCCGTTCACATCAAAAATGTCGAAGCGAGGCGCGAGCGTATCCTGGCAAATGTTCTGATGTATGGCGATGGAGCTGTCTTCTTCCTGCGCGAAGGAAATAATTTGAATTAAAACGCAGATCGCAGTAACGGCAAGACTTTTCATCGAGGTATTCATTTTTGATCTTCCGCGAATGAAATAAGATAACCGTCCGGATCCCTGATGGCGAATTCCTTTGTTCCGTAAAAGGTCTCGTGCATCTCTTTGTACAAACCGACCTTAGCTTTCTTCACTCGTTCGAATACTTCATCAATATTTTTCACGTCGATGTAAAGCAGGATCGCACCGCCGGTTTTTTCGTTTTTGAATTCCGGGTTATTGGCAACGAAACTTTCCAGCGTTTGCAGCATGATCGAAACTTCATCTTTCATGATGAGCGCGAAGATCATTCCTTTCTCGCCGGGAACAGAAGTGATGGTGGTGAAGCCGAGCAGGTCCGAATAGAATTTAACGGAACGATCAACGTTCTCCACCATCAGGTTTACAGTGAGTTTCTGCAGTTTCATCTTTCGCTATTTGTCGACAGGAAATACATCTTCTGGATCCTGGGGAATTCCGGGAACACCGGATGATTCACCCGAATCGGGCGCCGCTTTGATCGTCAGCTTGAGCGTGACGGTCTCTCCTTCGGTATTCGTTGTTTTCAGTTGGTAATCGCCGGGGACGAGCGCATATTTTCCATGGCCGATCATCTTTGTTTTCTTGTCTGCATTCTTCGCCCAGTCTCTGAAGGCGACCGCATCCGCTGAATCGGCGGCAAGTTCTGCAGAAATGTAATTCATTCCTTTCTCGCCCGAATCGCGCAATGTGGCAAAAAGGAATTTCCCATCTCCGGATCTCAATTCAACGGTAGCGATCGTTTTGGCCGACGAGAAATAAGGAAGATCAAGATGTGTTGAATAATACCCGATACCTTGTCCATCCACTTCGGTGTAATTGCTGGATTGCTGGATCGGTGACGGATCAAAAACATAAAGTTCTGTTTTCAGGATCGAATCTTTCAGTTGTTCCAGTTCGGCGATGTGTGCTATGTAAATGGAACGGCCGTGTGTTCCAACCACAAGATCATGTTCGCGCGTCTGGATCATGAGATCATGAACTGCCACCGGGGGAAGTCCGCCGGTCATGCGCATGAAACTTGTTCCGCGGTCGAGCGACATATACAAACCATTGTCGCTTCCAACGAACAACAGATCTTCATTCACCGGATCTTCACGCACTACATTCAGCGGTTCCATCGGGAGATCGAGTCCGAGTTGCTTCCACGTTGTTCCGTAATCTTCGGAAACATAGAGATACGGTTTGAAATGATCCCAGTGAAAACCACTGAGCACGGCGTACACTCTTCCTTCGACATGAGAAGAAGCGATGACACGATTCACGCGCATGTTCTGCGGAAGTTTATCCGAAATTCTTGTCCACGTTGCGCCACCATCTTTTGTAACGTAGATCAAACCATCATCACTGCCGGTGTAGATCAAACCGAATTTCTTCGGCGATTCGGCGATCGTTGTCAATGTTCCATAAGGGACGTCACCTGTTTTTCCGCCGCGGGTGAGGTCAGGCGAAATAGGAGTGAAGTGGTCGCCCTGGTCGAGCGAACGATACAATCGCTGCGCACCGAGATAAAGAATGTCCATGTTGTG